>CALZHT010000023.1 GCA_945787445.1 uncultured Desulfobulbaceae bacterium | reverse complement strand
TCATCAGAACCAATCATTGCCCCCAACAAAATAGGCATAGATACCGGCGCCGTCTTCGGGGGAAGACTCACCTGTCTTGTCTTGCCTGATCTCGAATTTATAAGTGTTGACGAAGGATGCTAAGATATACCTAAAGATATGCTTATACTGGAATGGTTTGTCAGACGGCGAGGCCGAGGCGGGATTTTTTCACCAGCTTTGGCAAAATGGAAATAAAGGATTCCACTTCATCCATAGTGCTCATCCTGCTCAAGCTTATGCGGAGGGTGCCGTGTAGATACTCTTCTGGTATTTTCATCGCAAGAAGAACATGGGAAGGATCAAGGTCACCGCTCTGGCAGGCAGAATGGGCTGATACGGCAATGCCTTTTTCATCAAGCTCCTGGATCATGGCAGCTGAGGAGCAGTTTCTGAAGCTAATGTTCAATGTGTTGGCGAGCCGTGCCTGGTCTTGGCCATTAATCATTGCATCCTGAATCGTATCATAGATGGTACGCTCGATATGGTCGCGCAATTGAGAAATTTTTTGCCCATATTCAACCACGGCCTGCCCTGCCAGCTCACATGCCTTACCAAGACCTACTATGCCTTGCACATTCTCAGTACCTGCCCGAAGGCCGTTTTCCTGCCCTGCTCCCAATATTAATGGAGTAATCGGTGCAGTACGTTTACCATACAAGGCCCCCACCCCTTTGGGGCCATGGAGTTTATGGCCGGCAACCGAGAGATAATCCACCGGAAGATCTGACAGGTCAAGAACCATCTTCCCAATCAACTGCACAGCGTCACAATGGAACAGCACTCTTTTTTCCTTGCAGATACCGCCTATCGCTTCCACCGGCCAGACTACACCCGTTTCATTGTTTGCACCCATCAAAGAAACTAAAACCGTGTCAGGACGAATAGCAGCAGCCAGCACATCCAGATCCAGGCCACCATGCCGGCTTACCGGCAGCAATTCAATCTCATAACCTTTATTTGCAAGGTATTGCAGCGGCAGGAGCACCGAGGCATGTTCCACTTGAGAGGCGATGATATGTTTCTTGTCCGGATATGCGGATACGGCACTGTAAATCGCCAGATTGTTGGATTCTGAGCCACCACTGGTAAATATCAGTCTCTTGGGGTGGCAGTGAAGAAGGCCTGCAACTTGTTCACGCGCTGCTTCCACGCCATTTCGCGCCGCCTCGCCAAATCGGTGCCCGCTTGAAGGATTGCCGAACCGGTCTTCCAAATAGGGAAGCATTGCTACTTTGACTGCTTGATCTACCGGGGTGGTGGCATTGTTGTCAAAATATATTTTCATATTACCGACTTTCCGGTTTCAGATCTTCAGCATCCGGTCAAGGGCAATCTTAGCAAACGATGCTGTCTCTGGATCAACGGTAATTTGATTAACAATTCTGCCATGTTTAAGGTTTTCAAGAACCCACAGGAGGTAGCTGGGCTTTATGCGATACATGGTAGAGCACAAGCATTGAAAAGGTGACAGCGAATGGATTTCCTTATCGGGGTTTTGTTTATTCAGCCGGTTAACCAAATTGATTTCCGTGCCAATTGCCCATTTAGAAGCGCCAGGGGAATTGTTGACGGTCTGGATGATTGATTCAGTGGAGCCGTAATGGTCAGCAAGCTTTACCACCTCGTGCCGGCATTCGGGGTGGACAATTATCCTGATATCTGGTTCTTTCTCGCGCCACATGGTAACATGCGAGGCCTTGAATTGCATGTGGACGGTGCAATAGCCGTCCCATAAAATGACCTTTGCCTTCTTGAGTTGTTCGGGGTCATTATTGCCCAACCGTTTTCCCCTTTTCCACACGACAACCTCATTTTCAGGAATTCCCAAAGCATAGGCGGAATTCCGGCCAAGATGCTCATCCGGGAAGAAAAAGACTTTGTCTCCTTGGGAAAAGGCCCAGGAAAGGACCCGTTCAGCATTGGAAGATGTGCAGACCGAGCCCCCTTTTGGGCCGACAAATGCCTTAATTTTGGCAGAAGAATTGACATAGGTGATTGGTATGATTCTACTGCCGCCAGTAACCTCTTCAAGCTCCTGCCAGGCCCATTCGACATCGTCCGCAGAGGCCATGTCGGCCATGGGACAACCGGCCCTGAGATCCGGCAAAACAACAATCTGTTTGTCAGAGGTCAGAATATCAGCAGATTCAGCCATAAAATGCACACCGCAAAAGACAATATATTGTTTGTCTTTAGACTCGGCTGCTTTTTTAGCAAGCTTCAAAGAGTCGCCAGTAACATCTGCGAATTGAAAGACAGACTCTTGTTGATAATGATGTCCCAGGATCAAGAGTTTTTCGCTGAGCTCTTTTTTGACCTCAGCAATCCTCTCTAAAACAAGGTCCTCACCCTCTTCAAGATACTCAGGACCAATGTCTATCTGCTGCAACAACTCCATACCAGGTTAAAAATTTACAATAGAATTATATACTATTTCGCCATTATCTTGACCCAAGCCGCGCTCGGTCCCTTATCACCTTCACCTTCCCCGAAACGCACGGGATCACCTTCGGTAAGTTTATCCATCTCTAGATCCTTCAAGGCGTTTTCATGGAAATAAACCTCCTGCCCCTCAGGGGTCATAATAAAGCCATATGATTCAAAGGGAAAAAGCTTTTTTATCACTCCTTCTCTGCTGTTTGTCCGGCTGCCTTCAGGAGCTTTGAAAGTTTGTCGCTTTTTACGCTGCAGCTCTTTTAACTTAAGTCCGAGTTTATCAAAAGCATCAACCAGAAGCGGTTTGACCGTCTCCCCTTTCCGTTTCACGACAACGGTATCATTTGGTACTGAGGCCACAATCCGGAGTTCAAAACCACCTTCTTTGTGGTGTGAAGTCCCTTCGATGCTGATGCGAAGATTATGGACTAGGCCAGGATGATGCCGGTTCAATCGCTCCTTTTCGTCCTCAATTTTATCCTGCCACGTTTTCCGCAATTCTACATTTCGGGATTCAATCTGAACTTCCATATACACCCTCCATGAAAAAATTATCAATTGCCCCAGGATATGCATGTCCTGGGCACCTTATGGAGAAGGGAACAAGCTCTCCTAAATTTATCGTACTACAAAAAAACGAAGTAATATACCCATGATTTTGTGATATGCAAGGCAAATATAATACCAGACTTTTAAAGCAATAACAGCCCTGTCTGAGACTATCCAGCAAACCGAGAACAAAGAGCTTCCACCCTTTTGAAGGATGCATCTATGCGTTCACTTGGTATCCTTCCGTCTGATAGAGCTTGGGTCATTTCCCCATAGGCCCTCTCAATCTTGTCATGATCATGGCAGATCAGCAACATATCTACCCCGGCTAGGAAGGCATTAACAGCCGCCTGTTCCACTGATATCTCGTTTTCAATTGCCCCCATTTCGAGATCATCAGTAATTATAAGACCATTATATGATAAAGAGGTTCTCAAAATTCCAGTAATTATTTTTTTAGATAAGGTAGCGGGAAACTCAGGGTCCACTCCGGAATATATTGTATGGGATGTCATGATTGCGCCAACACCGCATGCTATTGCTTCTTTGAACGGCAAAAGGTCAAAAGCACTAAGCTCTTCCAGATCCTTAGCAACAGTGGGTAACTGCAAATGGGGATCAAGAACTGCGGCTCCAAGCCCTGGGAAATGCTTTGCGCAAGTCACAATGCCTTCCTTCTGCATCTCCTTAATCACCAGCCCTCCCCATTCCGCAACAATCGCCGGGTTATCGCCGTAAGATCGGGACTCCATAAAAAATTCTTGATTTGCGGGGCATATGTCCAACACCGGTGTAAGATCCATATTAATCCCCACCCCTTTGAGTTCTCTCGCCGTGGTTCTGGCAAAGGAGAGAATCTCCTTATTGGGGTCGGAGGAACATGCCAACTCCCGCGCCCCGGCAAATTGGGTAAAAGGAGGGGGCAATCGTTTGACCGTCCCTCCTTCCTGATCAATAGCTATCAAAGGATGACCGAGCCCCTGGCCGGCGCAGAAAGACGCCAGACTTTCACAAAGGCTTCGTACCTGGTCAGGGCTTTTAATATTCCTTTTAAAAAGAATAAAATTCGTGATATGATTCTCGCTGACCAAGCCCATGGTTGAAGGATCAAGCTCAAGTCCTGGTAGCCCAATCATAAATAATCGGCCTAGGCTTTGAAAATTGGAATTGGGTGAAAAAGTGTTCATTTGTCCTTATTTATCGGCTGATAGGTCAGAGGGTCATTAAATCCTGCTTCAGCAAAACCTTTTAATCGGAGTTGACAGGCGTCACATCTGCCGCAAGGCAACCCGTCCTGATCAGGATCATAACAACTGTGGGTGGAAGTATAGTCAACCCCAAGGGATAAGCCCTTTACAATTATTTCTTTTTTATTGAGATACATAAGGGGTGCATGGATAGTGAAATGATTCCTGCCTTCAATCCCAGCTCTTGTTCCAAGGTTTGCTGTTTTTTCAAAGGCGGTCAGGAATTCAGGACGACAATCTGGATAGCCGCTGTAATCAAGATTATTTACCCCGAGAAATATATCCCGCGCACCTATCACTTCAGCCCAGGCGGTGGCATAGGCTAAAAAAATTGTATTCCGGGCTGGAACATAGGTAACGGGGATAGAGCTTTCCATGTCTTCCATCGTCCTGTCTTTCGGCACATCGATGCTACCGGTGAGGGCTGATCCCCCGATTTTATCAATCTCCACATTAAGTATAAGGTGCTTTTTGCATCCCAAAATTGTAGAGCTCTGCCTGGCCTTATCCAACTCAACAAGCTGGCGCTGGCCATAGGCAAAGCTCAAGCAATATGTACTATATCCCTCAGATCTGGCAATAGCCAGAACCGTTGTGGAATCTAATCCGCCGCTCAACAGAACAACAGCTTTATTTTCTTCTTTTTCTGTTTTCATCATTGCAACTTGTTTGTTAGAAAAACAAACAACATATTAATAAAAAAGATAATTTTCAATTTTTTTCATCCTGAAGTCTTCTAAAAAGTAATATCGAGCAAATCAAAGGTGCCATACCTTAACTTTTTTTTACACAGTTTCATTGCCACGCCGAAACTAATAATGTGAATTTTTCACATTTTTAAAGAAGCAATAATGCTCACAAACACTGCCGAAACACATAACTATATGAAATAAATATAAAATTTAATTAATTCATAGAATATGAAGTAAAGACCATTCCTGCAAAGAGCCTCCCAATATTGACTTTGAATTTTCATACTAGTATTCTAATATATAGGTGGTTACACTTTTACACGATAACAACTCACTTCTTTGGGCCGCATAAAAACATGCCTCAATTGGGCCGCTAAACTCTCCAAATGGTTGATACCGCATGGATAAAAAGCTCCATATTATTATCACGAGTGAAGAAGGACAGCCTAAATCCTTTGTCTTTATAAAAAAGAATTTTATTCTCACCCTCCAATGTACTTGTGCTTTTTTGCTTGTGCTCACTATCATGAGCCTTACCTGTATAAATTACATGTTTAAAAGTGCCAAAATGAGAACAACGGTTGTAACCTTGGAAAAAGATTTATCCCAGACGCACAGCAAAAATCTTGGCCTTGAAGAACAGTTAGTTGCTCTTAACCAAGAAAAGGAAGCATTGCTCAACGATGCGGTAAGCGAACTGAATCAAAAGAGCAAACTAATTGAATCGATTCTCACAACTGTAGGTGTTGACATAAAAACAAAGGAAAGTCCTGACCACAGCGGTGGACCCTATACGAGCCTTGACAATCAAAACCATGATGATCTTTTATTTAAGGCTGGACGCTATGTTGAAACCATCCAGTCCATACCTTTAGGAGTCCCGGTCGCCGGATCTATCTCATCCAAATTCGGCAGGCGAATTGATCCCTTAAAGAAAAAACCGGCATTCCATGAGGGTGTTGATATTCGAGGTAAAAGAGGCACCAAGATAAAAGCAACGGCCGATGGCGTGGTGTCTCAACGCGGTTATAACAATGGATACGGGTGGTACCTAGTAATTAACCATCAAAATGGCTTCAAGACAAAATTCGGCCATTTGAAAAAAATTCTGGTTAAAAGAGGCCAAAAAATTACCAGAGGACAGGTGGTTGCCCTTCTCGGCAGCAGCGGCAGAAGTACCGGTCCCCATGTCCATTACGAACTGATCCATAAAAACAAAGTGATAAATCCTTATAAATTTATGAATATCGGCAGACTGTTAAAAAAATCAATGGCAGCAAACAAAACGGATAAACACAAAAGAGGGTGAAACAGTATGAGTCTCTTCAAAAAAGACGAAGATGGAATTGGAATTGACCAGCCAGTCTCAAAATCCACCGATAAAGAGGCCATCTCAAGTATCATTGATCAAGGGATGACCATTGTCGGTGACATTACCTTTAAAGGGAAAGCACGCATTGACGGCAAAATCGAGGGTAATATCAAAGGTGAATACCTGATCCTCAGTGAAACTGCGACCATTGAAGGTGACATAATTTCTGGAACCGTTATTTGTCAGGGAGATGTAAAAGGGAATATAAAGGCTGAAAAATTCTATGCTAAAAAGCCGACCAAAGTCAATGGCAGACTCGAAACCACAGATCTTACTGTTGAGTCCGGCGCAAGCTTGAATGGTGAAATTCATTCCTGTGAGCAAAAGCTCAGCGTTGTGGCAGGTCCCCAAAAAGCAAAAGTAGAGAGCTCCAAAGTAGTTGCCAGTACCTGAAATATTACTTTAATTTACTTCAAGGGGTTTTGTTTGTTAATATAACGACTTTATACCTTATACCTGATTTTTCACTTCTTCAACAGCCACCCACTTACTAAAAATCAATCCCACCACAGTTATTATTCTTTTCACTTGGTTCTTGAAATTACCGTTACTCCTTGACATAGTAACATGTGTAGTTATTTAGCCAATAAAAGATACCTTTCACATCTGGTAGAATAGTGTTTACTTACTCCCAAACACACCAGCAATCCTCGCCACCTTACTTCCTAAAAAGCTTAAACAACAAAAGGATCGATCAAACCCTAAAGGATCTTGATAATCGTGAAGGGGAAACTGAAAAATCCTGGCTGATTCTCTGCAGATACTGCCAACACGAAATTACATCTGAACCCGAGACAATTGAAGTTAAAGGAAAACATGGCCACACATACTATAATCCAGAGGGTATTATTTATAATATTGGCTGTTTTGCTATAGCTCAAGGATGTACTGTTTATGGAAAACCGACTTATGAATTTACTTGGTTTCCTGGTTTCAATTGGAGATTTGCCATTTGCGCCAATTGCCGTGTCCACCTAGGGTGGCACTATCAATCGGTAAAGGAGGGTAGTTTTTTTGGCTTAATTGTAAACAAACTAATCAGGCCACCCTAACAGCAATAGAGTAATTTAACTTTTGTCGACCTGATGAGGCCATAATGGTTTAAAGCAGGTAACTATATAATAAAAAAGGAAAATTGCATTAAATGATGGATCTTATTCTAAGGGGAAAACGATTTTGGTTCATGTAAGATCCGCGGTTGAGCGGCGAAAATAGGCCATGCGCTGGAGTTGTCGCTCGGCTGCAATGTCCCCGTAATCCTGGAACAAGGAAAATTAGCTACTTGACAGAGTCAACCAGGTTGTTACGGTGCAAACCGGTTTTTAAAATAAGGATTAAGCACTTCCGGGATTGTAACCGTACCATCTTCTTGCTGAAAGTTCTCAAAAATCGCGGCCAGGGTCCTGCCCACTGCCAGGCCACTGCCATTGAGAGTGTGAACTAAGGCGCTTTTTTTCTGATTCTTGGGCCGGTATCTGATTCCGCCCCTTCTTGCCTGAAAATCAATAAAATTACTGCATGACGAAATCTCACGATATTTATTCTGGGCCGGCATCCATACCTCAATATCATAGGTTTTTGCCGCAGAAAAACCTAAATCGCCTGAACAAAGGGTAACAACCCGGTAGGGTAACTTAAGAAGTTGTAAAACTTCTTCGGCATCAGCAAGAAGGCTCTCAAGCTCATCATAGGACGACTCAGGGGTAACAAACTTGACAAGTTCCACCTTGTCAAATTGATGTTGACGGATAAGACCTCTGGTATCTTTACCATAAGATCCGGCTTCCGAACGGAAACAGGGGGTATACGCCGTATATTTTATGGGCAGATCCTTTTCCGCCAAAGTTTCATCCCGATGGAGATTGGTAATAGGCACTTCTGCCGTAGGGATGAGATAAAGGTCCCAATCCTGGGCCTTGAAAAGATCCTCCTCAAACTTGGGAAGCTGTCCAGTGGCAGTCATGGTTGGTGAATTCACCATAAAGGGCGGTAGCACTTCTACGTACCCATGCTTCTGGGTATGAAGGTCAAGCATAAAATTGATTAACGCCCGTTCAAGTCTCGAAGCAAAACCTTTAAGAACAGCAAACCGTGCACCAGACAACTTCGCAGCCCTCTCAAAGTCGAGCGTCCCTGCAGCTTCACCGATCTCCCAATGGGGCTTTGGCCCAAATGAGAATTGCGGTAAATCACCCCACTTTTTTATTTCAATATTTTCAGAATCGTCCTGTCCTTTTGGGACAGAATCATTACATATATTAGGAATTTCCATGACGATTTCATAGAGTTTCCCCTCAATTCCTGAAAGCGTATCCTCCAATTCTTTTATCCGTTCGCCGACCTGCCGCATTTCAGCAACCAGTTCATCCGCGCCTTTATTTTCCTTTTTGAGCGTGCCAATTTCCTGCGATACGGTTTTCCTTTTGTTTCTAAGGCCTTCAACCTCAGCCAATATTTCTCTTCTTTCAGTATCAATCGATGCAAACTCATCAATATGGCTGATGTCAATCCCGCGCAAAGCTGTTTTTTGTTTTACCAAGGATACATTTTCGCGGATAAATCGAAGTTCAAGCATTGTGCTTTCCCTTTGTCAATGAATGAAAATAATGTTCCAAAAGCATAAAATCACGACACCGGTTATCTATCATGCCCACCTAGATAAATCAAGATTTGCATCAAAAAGTATGATATAATCTTTCCAATATTCAGGTTTTGAGGATCCCCAAAAACCATATCGTGAAGGAATAAACCCGGGTAACCACTTTAGCCTTGACAGCACCAGCCATCCATTGTAATCAATCGTGACTTGAAATGAACAAACTCAAAACATTTAAATTTCTTAACAATTCTGAGGAGATATGATTAGCAAATCACGTAAGTCCCTGCGTTATTTTCTTGTTCTTTCCTTAGCCATTTTTTTCTTTCCAACAGCGTCCCTTGCAAAGACCTGTTTAAATGGCGCTTGCCACCAAAAACTATCAAAAACCAAATATATACACGGCCCAATTGCGGCTGAGCAATATGCCGGCAATGGATGTGTTATGTGTCATCGCCCTGCCAACCCAACTTGCACGGCGGATAGAGCCGGTAAATTTACATTAAAAAACGGAAATCTCTGCATTACCTGCCATTCAGCAGGTACAGGTACCCAACATTCCACCGAAAAAACAATTTGTCTTAAATGCCATAATCCGCACGGCTCCGAAAGCAGCCCTCACCTGCTGCGCGATAAATAGAACTAGCCCTAGGACACTGTCAGAATCATTTGCCGTCACTGATTCAGGAGCATCCTTTACACCTAATTCCTGGAATTATTGAGATCTTCTTGGTAGTTGATATTGCGAAAGGAAGAAAGGTTTGGTACTAAGGCTAAAATTTCTGATTCAGTAACTCTCCTGACGCGGAGGCGGTCAAAAATATCACTGATCTTGTTTCCGCCATTTTCCAGGCTTGTCTTAATCACCGGCAAGGCACTCTTATGATACACCGCACAGATTGGTTCCGGTCCGTTTGCAAGCCACGGTATCACTACATCCCAACCGGAAGCCACGGCCTGCAAATATCTAATAACTTTTTCCTCTAAAAACGGCATGTCACAGCCTGCAACAAATGCGGCTGGTTCTTCGATTGTGGTCAGGGCAGCATGAATACCAGCGAGCGGCCCCGCATTGTGATACAGATCTCCGATCATGGGCACATTGAGATAAGCGAATTGTTCAGGAGTATTGGTGACAAGCACGCAGGTCCGAAAAATACTACTGATCACACCCACAACATGTTCAACCAGGGGAATTCCATCCAGCAAGGCAAATGCTTTGTTTGAGCCAAACCTTTTGCTTTCCCCCCCAGCCAAAACAACTCCTGCTGTATTGATAATCTTCGGAATTCCAGAATTCATGGCAGTGCCCAAAAGAGTTGCAAGGAGTATAGATTCCTGCCCGTCTGGCATTGATAATTATTGGAAAGTGGGTTAACCATTTACTTACCTTGTGTTCAGGCGAATACCTCCGGATCCCTATGAACAAAGCGCGCGATCAGAAAATCCGCCAGTCCTTTCACATCGCTCAGAGAAAACCTTGGCAAATCTTTGGCAACAGCGGCATCGCTCACCATGGCAATCCAGGTATTATCCCTGTTCTCTAAGGTTTTTTCATGGACAGCCGCACGAAATATTTCAATTTTGGGTGCAGCAGCATGCTTATAGCCTTCGGTGAGGATGAGATCTACATCATAAAAATATTTCTCAACCAGCTCCTCAAGGGGGGTGTCCTCCTCGGTATCACGGATAACACCCAAACCTGTTGGCGAGGACAAGGCAACCACCTTGGCCCCAGCCTGTTTATGCCGCCATGTATCTTTTCCGGGAGTGTCCATGGCAAATTCATGGACGTGATGTTTGATCGTACCGACTTTGTAGCCCTTGCTTTTCAATTCTCGAATAAGTTGTTCAAGCAAGGTGGTTTTGCCGCTCCCGGATCTGCCGACCAATGAAACAACAGGCACTATAAAATCTCTCACCATGTCACCTTACGCCAATTACTTATGAGGATAATTATCCAGAATTGGACCTTGGCCATTTTAACCTGGCGGCCAATTCATGGTTCTGCCGCCCATCACGTGTAAATGAATGTGGAAGACCGTCTGTCCCGCCTCTTCGCCATTGTTCATCACGAACCGAAAGTGTTCCAATCCATTTTCTTTGGCAAGTCTGCTGCCGGTACGCAGCACTGTACCGATGAGTGGGTCATCTTCCTGCCCAGCGGACGATGGTGCGCTGACATGTTTTTTGGGAACAACAAGAAAATGTTTGGGCGCTACCGGATTTATATCCCAAAATGCGAAAACATCATCGTCTTCATAGAGTTTTTTCGCAGGAATCTCTCCCTTAATTATTTTGCAGAAGATACAATTGTCAGACATCCGCTCCCCCTTTGAATGAATTAAAATTCTTCCATCTTGAATAATCATAAGCATAATTATCCATGCAATATTCTGTCAAACGCAAATCAAACTCGCCGGTGAGTTTTAGCCGGTTTATGTGCGTAAATCCGGAAATATTGGGAATTGAATTTCCTGCGACAAACATAGTATTGTCAACCATCAATTTTGACGATCCCCCGAAAAGGCGGGAAAGTGGTTAACGTGCCATGTAATTGCAACTTGTTACAGCGTAATACATCGATGAACTGGCAATAGCTTTGCAGGAAATTCCGGCTGAACTTTTCGCCTGTTTCATCGCAAGAAATCAAGGTGGTCAACACGTCCGCGTAGCAGACAAATCGTAATTTTTGCGATTTCATCAATGTTGATGAAAAAATAATTCATCTTTAATAGTATGATACTATTCTGGCAAGGCAAGGCTAGCCTTTTTAAGAAAGCAAAAACAACAACCGAGTGTTATTTTTTCGGCAAGAGGCCAATCTGGTGAAAAAACAAGAATGGGAAAACATTGCTAGAGCGAAGATGCTTTTGGGACTCAGTGACCGGGCATCGATCATTGAGATAAAAAGGGCATTCAGGCAGTTATCTAAAAAACACCATCCTGATGTTGCATCTGAAAAAAACAAGGGCAGTGCCAGTGACAAAATGCAAGAGCTAGCAAACGCATACCATCTCTTATTGAATTATTGCAGCCAGTACGATATCCCTCTCATCCCAGACCAAAATACCACTCAGGATGCAGAAGAATGGTGGCTCGATCGCTTCGGAAACGATCCCTTATGGGGAAAGGCAGACCCATGAATCCCTACAACACATTTACTTTTCACTATATCAAAAAAGCGACAGGTTACCTCAATTTGCGCTATCTATAAAAACTGCTGGTTAATAGTTATCTCGGCCCGCTGCCGCATTTGCCTGATCCAGGAATCTAGCAATGCCGTCTTGTTTTCCTGCATGATCTGCTCTTTGTATTCTGCTTGTTTTTCATCAAAAAGCTTTGGATCAGGATCTTTCTTTTCCGCAAAAGCATAAACATAGAAGGCTTCACCGCTCGCCCCGATCTCTTCCGGAAAAGGCTGCTCAGACGTTAGGGTAAAAGCGTTTTCAAATATCGGCACTGGCAGATCCGTTGAACCAAGAGACCTTCGTGAAATAAATCCGGTCTTTTTGACTGTAGATCCAATCTTTTTGGCTTTCTCTTGAAAAGAGGCGCCATCTTTAAGGTCTGCCAATAGCTGCTCGGCCCGCTCTTTAGCCATCTGTATCGATTGTTCCTGCCGATAATCCTCTTCAACCCGCTTCTTCACCTCAGCAAGCGCAGGAATTTGCGGTTCTTTTTCATCTGCCACGTATATGATCACATAGCCCTTGCCCGTTTGCGCCAGGGAACTGAGTTCGCCTTTACGCAATAAGAAGGCGGTTTTGACGAAGACCGGATCGTTTGCCAGCGCTTTCGGGGGGGATTCTTGCGCGAAGTAATCCGTCTCTTTAATCTCAGTCTCTCCTGCTTCGCCATATTTATCAATACTTCCGGCCAGGATAATTTTTTCATAGGCTTGATTCGCTTTTTTTAAGGCAATGTTCTTGCCCTGTTCCTTGACCAACTGATTCTCGATGCCCTTGCGGACTTTGTCCAGAGGCCGTGTGGATGCGGGTGTAATTTCTTCGAGCTTGATTAAATGAAATCCAAAAGAAGTGTTCACGATATCGCTGACTTCCCCCTGTTGCAAAGAAAAGACAGCATCCTCAAAGGGCTTGACCATCTGGCCCCTGGAAAAGAAACCCAGGTCCCCTCCTTTTTTTGCTGAGGTGTCTTCTGAATGTTTTTTGGCAAGTTCAGCAAAATCCTCCCCCTTCTTTATTTTGGCAAGGATTTCTTCCGCTTTCTTTCTTTTTTCCGCCACCTGCTCATCTGCATCTCCTGGACCGCTTTTTAACAGAATATGTCTTGCTCTGCGCTCTTCAGGAATAAGGTACCTGGTAATATTTTTCTGGTAGTAATCCTTAATTTCATCATCTGTAAGGTCTTCAGTCGAAATCTCTGCAAAAGGGAAGGAAACATATTTGAGTTTATATTGAGGTTGTGTTTGATAATTATCCTTGTTTTCATCAAAAAACGTATCAATATCTTTATCGGAGAATTGTACCTTCTTTTCATACTCCGATGCATTTAAAACTGCGTAATCAAACTGATACTCCTCGTTATCAAAAGCAAAGCGTTCTTTAAGCTCCGAAGGCCCAACCTTCACGAATCTGGAAAAATGGTCAAGGACTTTTCCGGAAAGGAGATCCGTCTTTACTCCGCTTTCAAAGTCCGTTGGTGTAATCCTGGAACTGGTGAGGATTTCGCGATACAAACCCACATCAAAGGCCTCATTATTCCTGAAGGCCTCCATTTCCTGTATCTTTTGACGCAGTTCGTCATCGCTTACCCGTATTCCCATGTCCATGGCCCCCTGCTTGAGCAAGACCTGTTGGACCAGCTGATCCACGACCTGATTTTTCATATTCAGGTTTTTAACCAATGCGTCCGGCACATTGCCGCCGAACTGGTCCCGAAGCTGATTATAGAGCCTGTCGTAGGCTCTTTGATATTCTTCATAGGAAACAATGTCATCATTGACCTTGGCCACAATATTCGGACTGGTGCCGCGATTGACCCCAACACCCCAAAACACGAAGACAAGGATAATTATAATTACTGTTGCTTGCAGATATGGCGATTGCGCCTTTCTGCGTAAAAGATCAAGCATAGGTTTATTTCTCCCTTACAGCGGAACCGGTGTTATTTTTTATCGAAGTCGCAGAAGCTATTAATTTTTCGAGGTACCATGCGTAATCCCTTAAAAGCATCCGGCATATGCCTTTTCCCCTCCTTTTTAAAGGATCATCATTTTTGTGCAGCCGTTCTCAATACGGCCATTGTAATCAAGGAGGCTATGGTAAGTTTTTTATTACATGCAGTCAACATTTTAATGGTCCGCAATCCCCTAATAACCTCTTTTTTGATCAAGCAGGAGGATATGAAGAAGATTTATCTCCCTTGGCAGCTGTTACAATAATAACCATCACAATTCCGCCAGATTCTTGCCGGTTGATATATTGACGATCAATGGCACGTCAAGGGGCATTACTTTTTCCATGTCCTCTTTAACCACATTGGCGGCTTGTTCAATTTTCTTTTCAGGAACCTCAAACACCAGTTCGTCATGAATTTGCAGCAGAAGTTTAGCACTCAGACCATGCTGTTTAAGATTATTAACGGTTTTTATGGTGGCAAGCTTTATAATGTCAGCTGCAGTCCCTTGAATCGGCGTATTTATTGCAGTTCGTTCGGCAAATTCCCTGCTGTTCTTGTTGGGGCTTTTGATATCGGGCAGCATTCGTCTCCTGTTCAATAAGGTAGTGACGAATCGATCCTCTCGTGCTTGACTGACAATTGCCTCCATGAAACTTTTCACCCCGGCAAAATGTCCGAAATATCTATCAATAAAGGTCTTTGCCTCTTTGCGGCTCAAATTGAGCTGGCTCGCCAAGCCAAAGGCGCTCATGCCGTAGACAATGCCGAAATTGATGGTCTTTGCGACCCGCCGCATTTGGCCGGTGACAAAATCCGAATTTACATTAAAAATCTCAGCAGCCGTCTGACTATGGATATCCTTGCCGGCACGAAATGCAGCAACAAGAGCGCCATCCTGAGAATAATGAGCCAGCACCCGTAAATCAATCTGCGAATAATCAGCAGCCAGGAAAAGATGTCCCGGCGCAGCAATAAAAGCCTCCCGTATCCTTTGGCCTTCTGGTGTTCGGATCGGAATATTCTGCAAATTCGGGTTGCTGCTGCTGAGCCGCCCCGTGGCAGTGACCGTCTGGTTAAAGGAGGTATGCACCCTTCCGGTTCGGGGATGGATCATTTCCTGCAGCTTATCCACATAGGTAGATTTCAATTTCTTGAGGTTCCGGTACGCTATCACCGCTGCCGGCAGATCATGGTAAAGGCTCAGCTTTTCAAGGACTTTGACATCAGTGGAATATCCGGTTTTGGTCTTTCGGCCCTGGGGAAGATTGAGCTTTTCAAAAAGAATCTCCCCCAGCTGGCGTGGCGAACTGACATTAAATTCTTGGCCGGCAAGTCTGAATATCTCCTGTTCAAGGTCATCAATCTGCTCGCTGAATTCTTCCGACATTTGCTTGAGGATGTCCAGGTCAACAAGTATGCCTGTCCTCTCCATCTCAGCCAGAATAGGCACCAGCTCCATTTCCACTTCGGCAAATAAATGCCATAGCTCAAACTCTTCTAATTTGGGTCGGAGGATCTCCCAGAGAAGCAGGGTGGCATGCACATCCTCACACGAATATTTTTTTGCATCTTCCAGGGCAACATAGGCAAAACCGTCTGCCCGCTTATCTTTCTTGGTTACCTGCTCGTAGGTGGTGAGCCGCCGTTCTAAATATTTTTCGCTCAGATCATCAAGTTTGTGTGTTCTTCTTGAGGGATCAATGAGATAGGAAGCGATCATACTATCCCACAGGATGCCGGCCAAGATTATTCCATGGTTCTGCAGAACCGCATAATCATATTTCAAGTTATGGCAAAGTTTAGGAATTTCTGCATTCACCAAAAAAGGCCGAAGTGCTTCCAGGACTTCTGACAAAGGCAGCTGTTTCGCGCGCAGATTTCCGTCATCAGTTTTATGCCCTGTGGGGATATAAAAGGAATTTTCCTTGTCGACACAGACAGAAAGGCCCACCAGATCTGCAGACAAAGGATCGAGGGAGGTGGTTTCAGTATCCAAAACAACGATGGAAGCCTTTTTTAATTTTTCTATTAAATGCAGCAGCTCCTCTCTGGTGTTGACAAGCTTGAACCCTTTTTTAGGCAATTCTTTAAACGACAGCTCACTTTTGATAAGCCGGGAGAAACCCAGGTTTGTAAAGATCTCCCGTAATTTGTCTTCATCAGGTTGGGTGAAGGCATAGTCATTAATTTCTGTGGGAATATGCACATCATCCTTTAATGAGATGAGTTCACGGGACATAAAGGCCCGTTCTTTCTCAGCAGTAAGTTTATCTCTCAGCTTCGGCTTATCCAGCTTGTCCAGATTGGTATAGAGGTCATCAAGTGTTCCGAATTGGTTAATGAGTTTGTCCGCTGTTTTTGGCCCGATCCCTGCAACACCAGGCACATTGTCGGAACTGTCGCCAATTAGGGCGAAAAAATCAGTTAATTGCGAGGCACTTACATTATATTTCTTTTGCACAGCATCAGGATCATAAATCCTGTCGTTCATGGGGTCCCAAAGCTTTACCTTGCTGGAAACAAGCTGGTAAAGATCTTTGTCGCCTGATACTACCACGACAGGAAAGTCTTGCTCCTGGAAAGCACGTGCTGCAGAGGCAATGATGTCATCCGCCTCAACACCTCCCTGTTCCAGGCTCAGGATATTGTATGCTTTTACAATATCTTTAATATATGGAATTTGGATGACAAGATCTTCGGGCATGGGCGGCCTGTTTGCCTTGTAATTTGGGTAAATCTCATGCCGAAAATTCGGTCCTCGCGCATCAAAGGCCAAGGCAATATATTGAGGCCTTTTTTCCCGAATAACCCGCAAAAGGATATTGGTAAATCCGAAAACAGCATGGGTTGGGAGCCCATCTTTGTTGGAAAGAGGACCAATGGCGTGATAGGCCCGATAAATATAGGCGCTTCCGTCAATGATATATAGTGGCTGCTGCATCCTGGGATTGTAACAGCATGGTAACGATTTGGCAATTTTGTCATCAAGGCTTGTTGTTGATTTGCTCCTAAAAACTAGGAATTCACCTCAAAGAACAACGAGTTAACCAAAATAAGGAATTGAAGAATAAGATTTTACTCTATACCCTCTGCGCCCTCTTTGGCAAAAAAGGACTTTTTACGATTCCATCAACTATTGGATATAGTAGGAAATTTTGTCTGGCAAAAATATTTTTTGCAAAAAACGTATTTTGATTTAAGATTATGTCATATCTGACCGATATGATTATTAGGAAAATTTCTACTAGTTAGTTCCCATCCGGAAAGTCACAGACTTGGAGGATGCTGGAACAAGTTGTTTCCAATTCGGAAATTGACAATTTTGCGAAAGGTCAAGGAAATCAAGGAATTGGGCGGAGACGTACTCGAGTACGTCGCACAAGCAATTCCGCAGATCGACGCAGAGATTTCGAAAAAGGGGCGTTTCCGGATGGAAACTAGTTAGGTATTCAACAAAATGGAGCGTAAATCCGAATGGTCCGGGGAATATAACTCATGAAACTCACAAACCTTTTTTCCCATATTAAATCTGACAGCAATGCTCAGATAAAGCAATCCAAAGAAAATCCCTCTACTGCACCGGCTTCTCCAAAACAAGCTGAGGCTAAGGTAACCGACCGGGTGGAACTGTCCACCGGATCCCTGGATGTCCAAAAAATCAAGGAAGTTTTGACGGAAACCCCGGATATTCGGACTGAAAAGGTGCAAGCCCTCAAAGAACAAATTGAGCAAGGGACCTATTCTGTTGATTCACGCAAGGTCGCTGATAAAATGCTGATCAGCCTGCTCTCCGACAATATTTGATGAAATCGTAAACAATACGATTTCATCGATGTATTACCTTGTAATTACTTGAAATTACATGGCACGTTAACCGCCTTCCCGACTTTTTGAGGGATTATCATATTTAATTTTGCAGCTAACAAAACATAATAAAAAAAGCGGCTCAATGAGCCGCTTTTTTTATGCTCTTTTTTTATTCTGTTTTAAGGTTTCACTATCTCGAGGCTTGTTGTAGCGAAGCAGAAATCCCGCTAATCCGGGACAACGGGAAAATTCATTCTTCTGAAAATACCGGCCAGCAGCACTCATATTTCAGCGGATCTAAAAGAGTCTGCCTGCCAAGTTTTGCTTTTGGATTAATCATCACCGGAGCAAGAAGGTTTGCCGTCATGCCTTGAGGATCATCTTTTGGAATAGTCAAAATAAGGAGCAGATCTATTTCATTATCATGCGCGGCGCGCAATTCATCCTTTATCTGTTTCGAGATATCTGGGTTGAAATCTTGGCTAATAATTGAGGGGTGAATAACCACAAAAGCAAGATGAGGCTCATCAACTGATTGCAGCCACATAAACGGAGACTGTGGACCATGAGGTAGCAGCACAAACCTTTTTGAGCTTGGGAATCCCAGAAAAGGACTGGTCATGGTGATTATCGTATTCCTGGAAATGGATATTTCACCAAATCTGCTTGTCTGAATATTCAACGTATCCTTTTTATCCTGCTCAAGGGTATTGGCTGATTGAGACATTGCTGGTTCCTCTATTACCATAAAATCACCCTCGTTATACTCCTGCTTAATATAAAAGCGCCTTTCACCGGTGTAGAGTTGCATTCAAAAAGATAGCGAGGCAGCTAGGAAAAGGCACCGGAAGTGTACATACGAAATACTGCGGAAAAGAGCACACCATACAGTCAATTCAGTTCAATCCCCCATTGAGAGGGACAAAGATTGCTCTTGACTGCGACTTTGTATTCATAGTATTTTATTGGCTGAAAGCTTCCACCATTTTTTCTGACAGCCTCCTGTACTCCCAATTTGCATACTAAGCAGAAAAATTCCTCAGGGCTTTTCTTTTTTACTGCCCAAAGCTTCTGCAACAGCCGTCAGATCTTCAGGTGCTTCTGCAGCGGCCCGAATATTTTCCTCAAGTAATTTATGGTAAATTTCTTCCCGATGCACCGCCACATAACTTGGGGCTTCAATCCCCAGCTTCACTTGCCCGCCTCTAATCTCCAACACTTTAATCGTAATGTTGTCATTTATGGCAATGGCTTCGCCGATCTTCCTTGTTAGAATGAGCATTAGCCCTCCCTGGCTTTGCCTTTCTCTTCCTACCCTTCGGGAAGCATGCGATACTCCGGATTCATTTGCCCTGCCCCTCGACCTTCTGCCTGGAATCACAATATAATAGCGACTCTTATAGAAAGTCTACAAGACTTAACTGCATCGTCTTAGCGGCGGCAGACAATGCGGCTTCGTAAGCAATCTCCTTGGTCTTTAAATCCATCAAGGCTTTGATCATGTCTGTATCTTCAACATCAGAAAGGCTTTCTGATGTGGTGACTTCGAGATCGATATATATTTGACGCTGGACTTCTATGCGATTTGCCCGCGCACCGAAATCTGAAATTTGCTTGGTGAGATCATCCATGGCCTGATCCATATCAGCAAGTGACTGGCTCAGGGAATAAATCTGCATGTCTGATGGTGTTACTCCTGCCGCCCTTAAAAAATTGCTCGTATCACCTTGCATGACACAGGTATACCGGTCTGGATCAATGCTGCGGATTTCCAGAAAGCCATCACTGTTCCATGAGGCCGTAAGCCCGGGCACCCCATTAATTTTCTGCGCAATACTCGCTGGAGTATCAACGGCAGGATCTACCGCAATGTTAATGGTGAGATCTATTGGCGGATAATAGTCATGATCAGTCACTGTAACAGCAAATGAACCGGTTGTAATTTCATCAGCAAGCTCCAAACCAGTGTTGCCGCTATCAAGTGTGGCGCCTGTATTGCTTGCTTCATAGGTACCGACAACAGCGGTATAATTCTGGCCCCGCAGGTAATCTTCGAAATTCTGCAGGGTGCTGAATACCCCGGTGTTCATGAGGGCATCCTGACCATTCATGCTCACTGCCAAAGTACTTCTCTGTCCGACCTTGATTTCTATCTCATTAAAGCGATCGCCTGTGTATCGAACTTCCCCTTCCCGCTCATTGATGTTTTGTACTGTGATATGGCCGTCTCCTGCTGTGTCATTCGACTCCCCGGTCACCGCCCCGCCTCCAGCCATGCCAAGTGCTGCAAGACCAGGCTCAAAATTCACAGTGGGCGTCGTATCCAGGACAAATCTGCTGCCGGACACAAGCTGAATGTCCCCAAAATACACCCTGCTCTGGGGTGTGGCTGGAATCCCGCCATTGAGATGGGTGATCCTCTCACCATTTGCCGATGTTTGGATATGCAAATTCCTTCCATCTGTGGCGCTCAACACAATGCGGCCTGTCGCGTCGCGACTCGCGGCAATCCCCGTGATTGTTTGTTGTGCATTGATTGCACTGAGAAGGGCGTTATCATTGTCAGACAAGGAAATAGCGGTCGGGGCTGTAATAATATCCACACCATTGATAATAAGATCGCCTAAATCCATTGTGCCTGCTTCAACAGCACCCTGTGCAATCCGATAGACAGGGACCACATTGGCAGTAACCTGGGTCACTGTCTCCACGGAATTGATGGCATTAGCCTTGGCTGCAGCGGAAATATCAGAATAGCTTGTTGAAATTCCATCATCGATGGCAGGTGGTATTGCATAACCATTGATTGTCAGCGAATTTGCCGCCAAACGAGTTCCAAAGATCAACTCGCCGTCATTGGCCTCATCAGCAAAGCCAATGCCACCACCGCCCAACCCCAACTCCTGTAAAATGGAGTCATCTCCTATGGGACTCGTCATCATGAAGGAAGCAGAAGATGAAATTGTAATCTGGCCTGTATTTGAGAGAGGATCCAACGCAATAGAGTACGTGCCATTAGCCAAACCGCTAAGCCCAGGAGCAGTTTCCGTCAGGTTCGTTATGGTAATGGCCGATTCATCACCTGCCAGCATATTCGTTAACACAATGGAATCAGGAGCACCACCGTTGGTGTTATCGCCCACAGTTGCCTGTACTCCGGTCTGATCGCTGATGGAGTTAACTGCTGCGGCTACTAATCCTGCCACGCCGCCGGCTCCTGTGCCGCCTGGAATTGCTGCAGTAACAGTAATCCCATTCATATCAAAAGAAATGGTATTAGCCGCTGCCGAAGCTGCTGTCGGCCCCCCTGCATATAAAGTTGTAAGGGTTGCCGTAACGGTCGGGTCCGCTGCATTCAAGGCTGTCCTGGCATTAGCGGCCTTTCCCATATTCAGGCCAGCCGTTATGACGCCACCCCCTATACCTCCAATGGCATTGCCATTTATCTCCAGAGCACCGGCAGGTATGGCAGCGTTTGTTACGGTTCCAGTCAGTCCGCTGTCCATAGTTCCAAGATTCACGCCATTAATCCGGTATCCATCTATTTGATCCAGGAGAAAGGGCTTTGGTTCCACATTGTTGTAGCCCGTGGTCCGGTAGCCGCCAAAAATAAATTTCCCGTTAAGCTGCGTGTTAGCCAAGGTCACCGATTCTTCAAGCAGGTTTCGAACCTCAAAAGCCATGTTGTCCAAATCTTGCGGCGTGAGTGTGCCATTGATGCTCTGGATGTTGAGCTCCTTGGCACGCATTATCTGCTCTTTTATTTTGGAAAGAGAACTTTCAGCCCCGGTAATCAAGCTATCACCATAGGTAATATTCTCCTTAAACTGATTGATTTCGGACAGGTCACTACGAAATCCCAGGGCACTTACCAGATTAAGCGGCTCGTCGCTTATCTTGGACATGTTTTTCCCTGAAGAAATCTTGTTGTTTATTTGGAGCAGGTCAGCAGAAAGGCTGTTCAGGTTGGTGATAATATTACGATAAAGGCTTGACACCGTAGTTCGCATTATACACCTCTTATCGTCTCAAGGAATCCAGTAAAGACATGAACATTTCGTCCGCAGTAGTCACAAGCTTGGCTGCTGCAGCGTATGCATGCTGAAATTTGATCAGGTTTGCCATCTCTTCGTCCACGGACACGCCCGAGGTTGCATCACGCAGCTCCTGTAACTGGTCGAGAACCAAGGCATGGAATTCTCGGTTTTGAATGACACTTTTGCTCCGTATACCGATTTCGCCAACCAGGGAGCTGTAGAAGTCATCCAATGTATTGGTAGAGCCGCCGGTAAATACAACATTCTCATCATACTGAATATTGATGATGTTTAAGGCATTGGTATTGTCGCCGCGGAATATCTCGCCTCTGGTGGTAACAGTTCCGGCGGCCATATACTCAAGATTATTTTGCACAGTCTCGTTGATCCCAAGGGTCCCGGCATTATACCCGGTAAACAGTGTATTAATTCCTGCCACCTGGAGAAAATTTGAGGCGTCGTTTGCTAACGCAAAGGTGTGTGACGTATCAGGAGTCATAACGATCTTGTTTTCCTGGATCGAAGCAGCCAGCCAAGCAGCCCCGCCACTTGCATTAGTAACCGATACATTGATGGCATTCACAACATCCTGCAGTGTATATGCTCGCTCTATGGATACAGTTACCGGCTGAGGCAGAGGAAGTGTCCCGTCAGAATTGTAAAACCATATATCGAAGCTGCCGCCGTCAGTTGCCAGCTGATCTGCAAATTTATATCCCTCTAAAGCGTATTGAATTCCACCGTTATCAAACCCATATTGAAACTTGCCGTCATTGGGAACATCGTCCGGATGAACTCCTCCTCCCATGCCAAGCTCGGTAAGATACGTATCGTCAGGCCCGGCCTCAACCATAAATTCTTTGTCTGAAAAAAGTGCGATTTCGCCTGTATTATGGGTGGCGTCAGGTGTGTAGGTTCCTGCGGTGAGTCCCATACTGGTCTCCAGGCCGGGTGGCACTGAAACAATATTACTGATCACTATCTGTGATTCATCTCCTTGATTGGTGTTTCGGAGAACAACGGAATCTATGGCACCGCCATTGGTGCCATCACCGACAACGGCATCCAGTGACATGTCAATAGGGATGGTTGGATCTGCATTATTGGCAGAAATGGCAGAATCAATGGCAGCCACGAGATTGGCTGCAAAGGTCGCAGCCACATTGTCGCCGCTGCCTCCATAATCAACAGTATAGGAAACATTGATGCCGTTAACGTCAAAGGAGATGGTGCTCGCATCCGGCATGACCGCCACAGCATTCCCCGCCACCAAGGTGGTTAAATTTGCCCGAACGCCGGTAATGGCGTTGTTTATGGCAGTAACCGCGTTATAGGCCTTCCCCATTGCCAGGCCTTGCATTGCGGCTGCCCCTGCAATTTCACCCACCTGACGGTTATTTATCTTGAGAATATTTTCGCCAATTGTATCCGTTGCAGTAGCCGCATCAATCGTTCCAGTGAGAAGCGCCGTATTTGCAGCGATTTCCGTTCCCACAAGCCCGTCTGCAAAAGAAACCATGCCGACACCTTGGGAATGTTGCTGGTTTATTTCCCGAATCAAGGAATTGGTAAATGCATCCAGTTTGCCCAGATAATTGTTGGGATCACCTTCAATAAGCTGCGCTCGCGTTTCGAGCCAGCCGCCTATTCTTCCGCCGATTTCAGAGGCTTCAGCAACTTCGACCTGCGTTTGGGTGCCGTCCGACTTTTCACTGAGCCAATAAAGCTTGTTGTCAAGCCAGGCCAGGTCCCAATTATCCGTATCATCCACAATGGAATGGCCGTCCGGCAGCATGACAGTATAACCACCTGATATATCTTCAAAATATGTAATATCGAGATGTTTGGAAAGTTCCTGTACCAACAAATCTCTTCGGTCGCGCAGATCATTCGCTTGATTGGCTTGCGTTTCCGATGATGAGATTTTCAAATTCAAATCAGCAATCTGGCTTGTGATGGTATTCACTTCATCCATCGCCTGATCCAGGCTCAATGTAATATTGTATTTCGCCTCAGCTATTTCTGAGTTCATGTGCTGTAATTGATCAATAATAAGAAGTCCTTGCTGGACAACGGTCTGACGGGCGGAGACAATTTCAGGATTATTGGCCACATTCTGCCAGCTTTCCCAAAATTGCGACATGAGATCATTCAGTCCAAGTCCGGTAGCCTCATTAAAGATTGTTTCCACGACCCGCATCGATTGTTCCTGTGATTCCAGGCTGCTCAACAGGGAATACTGATCCATGATCCTCTGGGTCATGAATCGATCATATTTGCGCGAAATACTCTCTCCCTTTACGCCGCCGCCGATATTGCCCACCAAGGACGGCGAAGGTAATGGAGTAGTCAAACCGAGTGTCTGTCTTGTGTAACCGGGTGTATCAACATTGGCCACATTATGGGAAGCAACCTGTACCGAGACCTGATGGGTCAGGAGGGCTTCCTTGGCAATATTCAACACATGAGAAATGCCTGCCATATCAAACCTCTCTGCTGATTAACGCTGGGCTTTTGGAACCGTTTGCGGTATTCCCTTTTTGGCTGTAAAGGGAATGTTCATGGATAGCGCCGGTAATGAGGGAAATGGCATCACTGAGATAACCCAAGGTATCTGATGCAAACCTTTTATTGAATAGATTGCCGTCGATAATTTCCTGCCGTAAATTCGAAAGGTTTGCACGGCATCCTTCAAGCCTTTCAGCCTCCTCATCATTGCCGGCCAGGTGCTTTATGGCTGACAAGTTTATATTTTCCGCCTCAGGAGCATTGACCGTCTTCCTCATCAGTACCTGGAGGGATTCGTCATACATCTGAATTCTTTGCAGCTGGTTTTCCTTCCTGCTGCTGAGACTCACCAATGCCTCAAGATCCACATCAACTAAAGCTTTCTTTTCGTCTTTGATGATTGCAAGCAGATCATTGGAAAGTTTGATTTCCATCTCAAGGATATCAAACAGCTTTTTGGGAATTGTATTGGTGCCCTTAATCTGATTACTCATCTTTATGCCTGTTTTTTAATTGTTGATAGGTGCTGTCCAGATATTTGCCGATACAAGTATTCTCCGATGCCCATACCTCTGCCTATGGCCATTTGCTTCGCGATTTCCTGATCCTGCATGGATTGGCAGATCTCCTCCTGAAAACCGCCATCAAATAATTCGCTTTTCGTAACACTGTTCCGCATTACCTTAAGCATCTGCTGCAACAGGATGGCCTCAAATTCAGCACAGGCCTGGCGCAATTTCTCCTCCTTAATAGTATCGGCAGATAAGGAATTCTCCTTAAGTTCTATTGCTGCTGAATTATTTACCTCCACAATCTCACCTTCATATTTTTAAATGATTTCAAGTTCCGCCTGCAATGCTCCTGATGCCTTGATGGACTGCAGGATTGCAATCAAATCCCTTGGCGTGACTCCTACTGAATTAAGGGCCCGCACCACCTCTCCCAAGGTGGCCCCTTCTGCCATTTTCACTAACCGGTTTTCCTCATCCCGGGCTGAAATGTTTTCATTGTCTATGAATGAAGGGGGCGTCCCCCGTTGTTGAGGGCTGACCTGCAGGCTCAGATTGCCATGGGACAGGGCCAGCTGCGTGATCTTGACATTTTTTCCCATGACAACGGTACCGGTTCGTTCATCCATCACCACCTTGGCCGGACCATCCGGAGTAATATGAATATTTTCAAGGGCTGATAATAGGGCGACTTCCTTCTTGGCATAGTGCTCCGGAATCCCGATCACAACCGTGGCCCCGTCCAGAGCCTCTGCATATTCACCGCCAAGAAATGAATCAATGGCATCAACCATCCGTGAAACCGTAGTAAAATCAGGAATATTAAGGCTGATGGTAATTTCCTGCTTGCCGGCAAAAGAAACGGGAACTTCCTTTTCTATGGTTGCGCCACTGGGAATACGGGCCACTGTAAGGTGAGTTTTTCGGCTCCCAAATGAAGCGGGAGTTTCAAAGCCTCCTATGCTTACGGCACCTTGAGCAATGGCATATACTTTCCCATCCAATCCTTTTAGCGGTGTAACCAGCAAGGTACCGCCTTCCAGGGATGAGCAGTCGCCCAGAGAAGAAATTGTCACGTCTATTGTCTGGCCGACCTTGACAAAAGGGGGCAGAACAGCGCTTACCACAACGCCGGCGGTATTTTTCACTTTGATGGAGCCCTCATCAACGTGAATTCCCATATTTTCGAGCATGTTTTTGAGGCCCTGAATGGTAAAGGAGGCCTGTCTGCCATCGCCTGTCCCATTCAGCCCTACCACCAGGCCATAGCCAATGAGCTGATTATTCCGCACTCCCTTGATTGACGCCAGGTCTTTAACCCGGGCGGCCTCGGCATCAGAAAAAGGCCACATGGCAACTATCATGAACAGAAAGGCTATTAATGCCATCCTGCTCATAAACCCACTGCATCCAGATGTTGCCTTTTCACCCATGGTTGTATCTCCAGATCAATTTAAATTCCATTCCTTGCGCCCAATCGATAAATGTTATTCTCTTCTATTAGCAAGTTAGGTGCCATTGCCATGAAACGAAGGAAAGCTTCAGATACTCATGAAAATCATCTGTATATTCTAAATGTTACAGGGAAACTCGTTGTTTGGCAGAAACGTAAATTTGTTTACAATGATACGGACCTGGTTCATGTCGGCATTTTTTTCCCACCTGTGGGTTGCAGAACAGGCCATAAGTCATGAGATTATGAAATTTTAAAATGGCCACAGGACATCGATGGACCTGGCAAGCCAGCCGGGTTGCTGTTTTTCGCTTACCACACCTTTTCCGCTATACTCAATACGGGCATCTGCCAAATATGAAGATAAGATGGAATTATCCTGCGATATATCCTGCGGCCTGACAATACCTGACAGGATCAAATACTGGGTCTCACTGTTAACCTGGACCTCACGGTACCCCCTGATTACCAGGTTGCCGTCCATGGTTTCGTCAATCACCCGGGCAGATAGAGTTGCCGTCACCGTGCTGTCCCGTTTGGTCTCACCTTTTCCTTCAAAATCATTTTGCAGGTCAGCCTTTAAGGAAGTTGCTGAAGGAGTAAAATTGCGGTTCTTGTCGCTCAACCACTTTTCTATGCCGAAAAGTGCTGAAACCCCTCCTGAAATATTTGACTCCCTTTCCGTTTTCGTGGAGGCCTTCTTGGTACCGCTTGATGATTCAACGATCTGCACCAGCACTATATCACCTACTTTCCTCGCCCTGCTATCCTGGTAAAGATCCATGGATACATATTGATTATAGATTGATCCTTCCTGAGAAGCTGTCTCCCTGGACTCCGGTCGCTCCATACTGAATTTAGCGGGAATCTGAGGAGTCTCCCGGGATTGCCGGACACCAGAACTTCCTGCCGTGCAGCTGCACAGAAGAAATAATGTGATAATAATGCAAAAAAGAAGGTTGCTCACCATTGTTCATCCTCCTGCAAAGCGGTGCTTTGCTAAAACACTACCTCCACGGAGCCGGTATCAAGAACCCGGGCATGGATTTCCTTTCTGCTCATCAGGTTCTTGACCCGCACCCTGTCGCCTTTGGCACCCGACTGCCTGGCCTCCCCGGGAGTGGTAACCTGTAAAGGCCCTGATCGGGCTACAATTGTGACAAGGTCGCCTCGTTCCACCAGTGGTGGAGAATCCAACATATTTTTATAAAGAATTGCGCCGGCCTGGAGTGAAGTCCGGAGGATTTTGCCGCCTGCCTCACGAGGATCACTAACCAGATTTGAACCTAGCATGGTAATATCACCCCGCATAACGGTAATATCGTTCTTTGTCAGTACGGTATGGCGGCGCATTTTTCGTGTTGTATAGCACACATCCCCAAGGAGCCTCAGGTCACCGCTCATTTTTACTTTTTCTTGAATCCGGCCATCTACCAATACCTCAATTACCACGACATTCCGGCCGAGATGGTTGGCCTGAATTTCATGAACCGGGTGGAAGGACAATTTGCCGGCAGGCAATACGAGAGTCTCGGGGACAGCATCAAAACCGGTTATTTTCAGATCATTACGCGGCCAGGATGCTTTTTCCACAAGTAAATCCGTAAAAATATTTACCAATCTGTCTTTGCCTACAACTGTCCTTTGTTGAGCAGAAGCATGTGTCATAGGCGGCAAAACAGCAAGCACCAGAAAAAGCACCAAGATTTGCGCTGCTCCCAAACAGGCAATCCTCACCAGACTCCCTCCTAGCGCACCAAGGAGTTAGCGATCTCAAGGAGCTGATCCGCCGTTTGGATGGCCTTGGAGTTTACTTCAAAAGCCCGTTGGGTGATGATCAGATTGACCAGTTCCTCTGTAACATCAACATTTGAATTTTCTAGAAATCCCTGCGCTATGGTTCCCAAGCCTTCCGTTCCCGGATTTGCTTCCTCCGGTTCACCAGAGGCTTCAGTGGATTGAAAGAGATTGGATCCCTGACTACTCAGCCCGCCCGGATTGATAAATTTATGCAGGGTAATTTGTACGGATGCCAAGGTGTTCTGGTTGGCATCCAAGGCAACCAGCAATCCGCCGGCATCAATGCTTATGGAGGCAGTCTCTGTAGGCACGGCAAACTCAGGCTGCAATCTATCGCCGTTGGGGGTGACAACAAAGCCATCACCATCGAGCTTGAATGTACCTGCCCTGGTAAAAAAATCTTCCCCTTGACGAACTATTTTGAAAAAGCCGTTTCCCTCTATGGCCCAATCCAGTTCATTGCTGGTCTGGACAAAATCTCCCTGGGTAAATATTTTTTGGACTGCTGTGGGCCTTACCCCCATGCCGACCTGAATGCCTGTCGGTATCTGGCCTCCTTCAGATGTTTCTGCCCCGACCTGACGAATGGTCTGATAAAAAAGATCTTCAAACTGGGTCCTGCTTCGCTTAAAACCTGAGGTGTTTACATTGGCCAAGTTATTCGAAATGGTATCGAGCTGGAGTTCCTGCCCCAACATGCCGGTACGCGCAGAAAAAAGTGAGCGGATCATAGTGATTTCCTTTTTTAATGTTTACATCTGTCAATAAATGCAGTTACCGTGTCAAATTTCCGACTCTTCTGATCGCCTGATCATCCATGTCATCAATGGTCTGAATGACTTTTTGTTGCGCTTCATAATTCCTCAACAAATCAATCATTTCTGTCATTTCGCTCATTGTGTTCACATTGGAAGCTTCGACAAAACCCTGTTTGATTTCATAGTCCTCGGCTTCTATTTCCTGCCCGTCCTCCCCATTGGCCTGGAATAGATTTTGTCCTATTTTTTCCAGGCTTTCAAAGGATTCAAAGGTAACAATTGCCACCTGATCAACCTGCTGGCCATCCACAAAAATCCGGCCCTCTTTGGAAATGTCGACCTCATCCCCTGCAATGGTGATGGTGCCACCCTGGCCCATGAGAAGGTCGCCGTTTGTAGTGGTCATCTGCCCTTGATCATTGAGGTGAAAATTTCCATCCCGTGTATAGCGAATGCCCTCAGGCGTCTGGATCCTGAAAAAACCATCGCCGTTGATGGCCAGATCAAGGGGATTTCCAGTCACCTTGGCAGGCCCCTGATCATGATTAACCAAAGGGTGCAAAGCTTTGCCGACCCGCGGCCCATGACTGCTGGCATACACCATTTCCCAGAAGGTGACCTTCTCCTTCTTGTACCCTGCAGTATCAGCATTAGCCAGGTTGTTGGTCAGCTGCGTCATGCGGCGTTCCTGGGCAAGCAGCGTTTCAACACTTTCGATCATGCCAAGTTTGTTCAATATATTCATACAGCTCCTCTTCAAAAACTTGTTTCAGATTTAAAAGCAATTTATGTGCCACCACAGACCAGCCCCCAAATGGCTATTTCTTGAAATATTTTTCTTGCCCGATAATTTTTTAATAATTCACAAGGAAATGACTGGAATGGGAAACTCGCGGTATAGATCGTCATTTTGCCGCGCGTTGGAGTGGACTATTGGCGCCTTTTACAGTTTGTTTTATTATGATATTGGTCGGCGGCCTATCCACCCGGGTTGTATACAAATCCAGGAAGGATTCCAAGTGGGCATTTTTTTCCCATCATTGAAGCTTCCCGCAATGGCAAGAAAAGCACTTATGCTCCCTTGGACATATAGGCTCGCTGATCGTGGTCAAAAAGAGATATTACTATTTGAACTTTTCGTTGGTGCGGTATACGAAGGCAAGAATTTCTGCGACAACAAGATAGGTTGATGGAGGGATCTCCTCTTGAAGGTCGAGACGGGAAAGGATCTCCACCAGGTCTCCATCCTCATGTATGGGGATGCCATGCTCCTTTGCAAGCTCCATGATTCGTTCGGCAATCACCCCGCCTCCTTTGCCCACAATAGTCGGCGCGGCTTCTATCTCCTGATCATACCGCAAGGCGACTGCCTGTTTTTTGGATCTTTTCTTGTCGGAATCCTTTTTATCAGTCATATTTCTTTCATTGGTATGTAAATTCAAATTTCCTGAATTCGAGGATTTTACAATGATACAGCATTGACAATGATAATGCCCGTAAGAGTGCCTAAAGTTCGAAGTGCCTTAAGTGCCTAAAGTTAATGTCCTTATTTTATCAGATATCCTTTACCTATAGGCACTTCGAACTTTAGTGCACTTTAGGCACTTAACTTGGTATCTAGCAATTTCCTAAAGGGTCCCTCTATCTCCTCAATATTACGTCATGGGGCCAAGAGTTCTGATATTGTATCATGTCACCTAACCGGTATATCGAAAAAATTCATGAAATTCAAGCAGTCATTGCAAGCGGCAATCCTCATCCGGCGCTATAAACGTTTTCTGGCTGACGTTGAGCTGCCGGACGGTAAGACCATTACTGTCCATTGTCCCAACTCCGGGAGCATGCGCGGCTGCAATGGACCTGGTCTTCCGGTAATGCTCTCCGCCTCGGACAACCCGTCCAGAAAATACCTGCACACCTTGGAAATGATCAAAGTCGGCAAGGTCTGGGTCGGGGTAAACACAACCCTCACCAACATACTGGTCAAAGAAGCCATAGAAAAAGAGAGAATCAAAGAGATAGGCAAGGTTGACGCAATCCGCACTGAAGTGAAAGTGTCTGCAAAAAGCAGGCTTGATCTCATGCTTGTCAAGAACACCGCCTCCATATATATTGAAGTAAAGAACTGTACGCTTGCTGAAAACGGCATGGCCATGTTTCCGGATGCTGTGACGGCAAGAGGGAAAAAGCACCTGTTGGAACTACTGGCCCTTAAACAGGCAGGACATGAAGCGGTGATATTTTTTTGCGTGCAGCGCATGGATGCTCACTGTTTTGCTCCGGCACGCCACATAGATCCGCTCTATGGCGAAACCCTGGCGCAAGTGCACGGTCAGGGGGTGAAAATCCTTGTTTACCAGGCTGATGTCCAGCCGCATACAATAAAAATCATCCGTAGCCTGCCTATACAACTGTAGACCGTATGTATCCTAAACTCGTAAATCAGGTTTTCAAGATGGTCTCACATCTTCTATTTTTCCATGGCAAGCGCAATCAGTCTGTCAAGCAGGGATGAAAATGAAAAGCCATAGGCTTCGGCAGCTTGGGGCAACAGGCTTGTGGGGGTCATCCCCGGAATGGTGTTTGTTTCCAAAATAAAAATATCATCTCCACAAACAATCATGTCGGTGCGGCTGTATCCTCTGAGCTTCAAAGCCTTATGGGCTTTGATAGCCGCTTGCTGGGCCCTGCTGGCAAGGTTTGTATCAAGATCTGCCGGGCAAATTTCCTTTGTCGCCCCAGGTTTGTACTTCGCTTCATAGTCAAAAAATGTATACGAATCCCCGGGAATAATTTCAACTAGTGGCAGTGCCGTTAAATTGTCATTACCCAAAACCCCTCCGGTTATTTCCCTGCCAGCGACATATTGCTCAACCATGACCTCGGTGTCATGGGAAAAAGCCAGACCAACTCCCTTGGCCAATTCATCGGGAGTGTGGGCGATGGACATGCCAAGACTCGATCCCTGCCGTACTGGCTTTATCACCAATGGAAGTTCAAGAATTTCCAGTATCCGGTCAGGTCGGGTCGCATCGTCAGGAATAGCCATGACCCAATCAGGCACGCGGAGTCCGGCATTTCTGTAAAGAATTTTAGCAATATCTTTATCCATAGCCACGGCGCTGCCCAGGACGCCGGCGCCCTGGTATGGTATGCCCAGCAGATCGAGGAATCCCTGCACGGTGCCATCCTCTCCATATTTCCCGTGCAAGAGCACAAAGGCCACATCTATTTCTCCTGCCTCGGCTGCCAATCGCGCCATATCCGTGGCAGGATCATAGCTCCTTACAGAATATTGTTGAGAATCCAAGGCCCTGCCAACTTCTTCAGCACCTTTTAAAGAAACTTCTCGCTCACCGGATTTGCCGCCGGCAAGGAGGGCGACACATAACTTCTTTTCAGCCATTTGCTTCACTATAAAAAATATATGTTAATAATTTCTAATAGAGTAGGTTGAACTATCTTTGACAACCATAGCGTATTGCAGTCTTCCTGCAAGGCGTTTATAATTGAAACCGGCCGAAACGTAACGATTTTTTTGAAAATTCGCAATGGCTCATTGATATTTGAAACACTACAGCCAATACTTCGAATAATACTACATACTCTATTCCACTCCAATTATGACCGATAATCAGGTACCCTCGGACATCCTAAAAAAACTTGCTGTCATTGTCGGCCCACAAAATCTGACCACTGCCCGGGAGGACCTGCTCTGCTATTCATATGACTCCACTGCCCAGGAATACATCCCGGATGCTGTCATCTTTCCAGGCTCCTCTCAGGAAATCAGCTCCATATTGCAGCTTGCAGACGCATCTTCTATTGTCGTGGTTCCCAGGGGAGCCGGCACCGGCATGACCGGCGGCGCTTTACCGGTCAAAGGTGGACTGGTCATGGTACTCACCCGGCTTAACCGGATTCTGGAAATTGATAAATATAACCAGGTCGCTGTTGTGGAACCCGGCGTCATAACAGGACATCTGAAGGAAGAGGCAAAAAAATCAGGTCTTTTTTATCCCCCTGATCCTTCAAGCTTTAAATTTTGCACTATTGGCGGCAATGTCGCCGAATGCGCCGGAGGTGCCAGTGCGGTCAAATACGGGGTTACGCGTGATTATACCCTGGGGCTCGAGGTGGTCCTTCCTGACGGCAGAATTCTCAATACAGGAGTAAAAACAGCAAAAGGCGTGGTTGGCTACGATCTGACCCGCCTTTTCGTGGGCTCGGAAGGCACCCTGGGTATACTAACCAAAATTATCCTCAAGCTGCTGCCCCATCCGGCTTGCCGCGCAACGTTTCAGGTCTCAACGGCAAGTATGCAACAGGCAACATCTCTTGTCGCAAGAATCCTCTCCTCGCATCAACCCTGCACCCTCGAGTTCATGGACAAAACCGCCTTGCACATTGTATCCACATTTTTGCCAAACCCTCTCCCTACCGGCACGAAAGCACTTTTGCTGATAGAGGTGGATGGCGATGCACAGACCGTTGCCCTGCAGAGTGACAGGCTCATGAAGTTTCTCCAGGCTGAACCAGGGCTTATCGGCGTGCAGAGGGCCACAAACGAAAAAGAAGCGGAAGCTCTCTGGTCAGCCCGGCGCTCCATTTCACCGGCGTCCTTTGAGCTCAAACCTCATAAAATAAACGAGGATGTGGTGGTTCCCCGCACCAAAATCCCTGATCTGGTTGCCTTTACCGAGCTATTGTCCGTAGAACTGGGAATAACCATCTTTACCTTTGGCCATGCCGGCGATGGCAACATCCACGTGAACATCATGCTGGACCGGGAAAATTCTCTGGAAAAAGAAAACGCAGATATTGCCAAAAAAAGATTGTTTGCAGAGGTTCTTCGCCTTTCCGGCACGTTGTCGGGCGAGCATGGGGTCGGCATAACCAAGGCGGATTATCTTCCTCTTGAACTGGATGAGACAGCACTCTCTGTAATGCGGAACCTGAAAAAACTCTTTGATCCGAAAAACATTTTGAATCCGGGAAAAATATTTCCTGAACAATCCAGCGGAAAAAACAATTGACAAAATCACTATTTTTCCCTTATAAAGATAGTTTGCCCGCAAGAAAATTATCAATTGCTTGGTTTTGCAATTCCGCTTTTGGAATGGCCAGTGCGGATAGCGGATACCATGGCCATGGGTATAATATTTATTTATTTTATGTAATTATATTTTGTAACATATTGTTAAAGAGTTTCTCGCTAAACATTATATTGGAGCAACCATGATTGAAGTTGAAGTAAAAGGAGACATTGAACAGGCCTTAAGGTTACTTAAAAAGAAACTCCAGCTCGACGGCATCAAAAAGGAATTAAAACGCCGGGAATACTATGAAAAACCAAGCGCCAAACGCCGCCGCAAACAGGCTGAAGCAAAAAGAAAGATTCGCAAATTACAGATGCGCATGGAAAGGGAAGGCTAATTCTTTGCATGCCCCGTTACTACAAGCCTTTTCCCTTTTTCGTAAACGGGAAAAGGCTTTTTTTATTATAGATACGGCAAACAGATTTGAAACTCCCTGCAGCCCCTTTTAAATAAAAGGTTCTCTTTTTCCCCGATATACTGAAGGAAATTCGCTCGCTGCGTAAATACCGAAGGAAAAAAATTGCCTGCCGGTCCAGCCATTACGCCTGATTTTCTGCCCCTGCTCGATCATTTTCTTCATTACCTTGCGGCAGAACGCCGTTTGGCTGCCAACACCCTGAAAGCATACCATTCCGACCTTGAATCCTTTTTCCTTTTCCTCGCCGGTAAAAAAATCCAGTCAACCAAAGATATAACCACCCAGCATATCAGAGACTATCTTAGCCAGTGCAGCAAAAAGGGCATTTCCAATCGCAGCAATTCCAGGCGAGTTTCGACCTTGCGCGCCTTTTTCCGATTCATGTTGGCAGAAAAAATAATTGAAGAAGACCCGTGTGCAATTGTGGACCTGCCGAAACCACGGAGGATACTGCCTAAAGTTCTCACTATCCCTGAAGTAACCTTGCTCCTTGACGGGAGCAAAGATGGTTCGCCTTTGTCAACCCGCAATCAGGCCATGCTTCATCTGCTCTACGCTACAGGACTGCGGGTATCGGAGCTTGTTAAACTGCCGATTGCCGGCCTGAATCTCACTGCAGGGCATGTACGGGTATTGGGAAAAGGCAGCAAGGAACGGCTGGTACCGTTTGGTGAGGTTTCTAAAGAGCACATTGAAACGTTTATCAGGAACGGACGGCCGAAATTGCTTAAGGGAAAAACCAGCGATTACCTCTTTGTGACCCGCAGCGGCAAAGCTATGAGCCGCTTGCGTTTCTGGCAGATTATCCAGGAAACCGTCTTTGCTGTCGGCATCAGAAAAAAGATAAGCCCTCATGTCCTCAGGCATTCTTTTGCCACCCATCTTCTGGAACATGGTGCGGACCTGCGCTCGGTGCAGCTCATGCTCGGCCACACCGACATAGCTACCACCCAGATTTATACCCATGTGGACAGCGGCCGACTCAAGGCCATCCATCAGCAATTTCATCCCAGGGGCAAGTAATACCGCTGAAGGTTTACATTGTCTGCCGAATTAGATTGGTTTACTTTGTAGGTAGCTCTTGGTAATCGGTTACTGTGTAACATCTATCCTTTGCTGATATTGACGGCATAAAATATGGAAGTAATCACCACCCACCTTAATGCAGATTTCGATGGCATGGCCTCCATGGTCATGGCAAAAAAGCTTTACCCGGATGCTGTTCTGGCATTTTCAGGGTCCCAGGAAAAAAACCTCCGGGCCTTCTTTGTGGATTCCATTCACTTCTATGATTTCCAGCGTCAGAAAAATATCCCGCTCGACCAGATAAAACGGTTGATTCTGGTCGATACAAGACAACCAAGACGGATTGGCAATTTTGCCAAGTGTCTGAAAAATCCAGGCCTGGAGGTCCACATTTACGACCATCATCCTGTTGCGCCGGGTGACATCAAGGGGGACCTGGAGGTAATCAGACCGGTTGGTTCAACCACCACCATTTTCACCGAGATATTCCGGGAAAGGAATATGGTGATAAATCCGGACGAGGCCACTCTGATGGCCATGGCCCTGCACGAAGACACCGGCTCTTTCACCTTTGACACCACAACACCTGACGACCTTACCGCCATGTCCTGGCTGCTCCAGCAAGGGGCTGATCTCCATAAAGTCGGCCAGTTCATATCCCAGGAACTGACCGCCCATGAGGTCGGCTTGCTCCATGACCTTATCCGGCAAGCGACAACATACTCAATCCAGGGAATTGATATTGTAGTCGCCAAAATATCGCTTAAGGAATATGTAGATGAATTCGCTCTGCTGGTCCGGCGCTTCATGGTAATGGAAAACCTCAACACCCTGTTCGCGCTGGCCCGCATGGACGGTAGGCTCTACCTTATCGCCAGAAGCCGGATCCCTGAGGTCAATGTCGGGAAGATCGCCCTGGATTTCGGGGGCGGCGGTCATGCATCGGCAGCGTCTGCCACCATTAAGGATATGACCCTCATCGAGGCGGAAGAAAAACTCATCAAGCTGCTCCACAAACATGTGCGTCCCTCAAATATTGCCAAAGACCTCATGTCTTCACCCGTCATATCGGTTGACGCCGAGGTTCCCATCAGAGAGGCCAACCAGATCCTCACCCGATATAACATCACTGTGCTCCCGGTTCTCAAGGAAAAAAGGGATATGCAGGGCATTATCTCAAGGAGGGTAGTGGAAAAGGCCATTTTCCATGGCTTAGGGGATCTGCCGGTTTCCGAATATATGACAACCGACTTTATCTCCCTGCCGTCCACAGCTACCCTTGCCGACATTGAAGACCTGATTATCGGTCACCGGCAACGCTTTTTGCCTGTCGTGGATGATGACGGCATCAAGGGTGTTATCACCAGGACCGACCTGCTCAATCTGCTCATCAATGATCCGGCCCATCGCCCCAAACATATGGTCAGTAAAGAAGAGTACCCCTCTGCCGAACGCAACAGGAATGTCAATAACATACTTGTTGAAACATTGCCAAAGGAGGTGATTATCCTGCTCAAGCGCATCGGTGAGGTTGCCCTACAAAACGGCTATACCGCCTATGCAGTTGGCGGCTTTGTGCGTGACGTGCTTCTGCATGAAGAAAATCTCGACCTGGATATTGTTATTGAAGGCGATGGAATAGATTATGCAAAAAAACTTGCCGAACACCTGGGCGGCCAGGTCAGGACCCATGAAAAATTCAACACAGCAGTGGTGATACGACCGGATGGCTTTAAAATAGATGTTGCCACCGCACGGCTTGAATACTACGAATATCCTGCGGCCATGCCGACGGTTGAACTCTCTTCCATAAAACTGGACCTCTACCGCCGTGATTTTACCATCAACGCCATGGCAATACACTTGAATCCGGATCAATTCGGCACCCTGGTTGATTTTTTCAACTGCCAGAATGATCTCAAAGACAGACAAATACGAATCCTCCATAACTTAAGCTTTGTGGAGGACCCAACCCGCATTTTCCGGGCCATTCGCCTTGAACAACGAATGGGTTTCAATATTGGAAAACACACCACGAAACTCATCAAGAACGCGGTAAAGATGGATCTATTCAACCGCTTTTCCGGCCGCCGTTTTTTCGGGGAACTCAAACTGATCCTTTCCGAAGAAAATCCACTGCCCGCCATCAGACGCATGGAACAGTTCGGCCTCTTAAAGTTTTTAAATACCAAACTCAAACTTGACGTAAAACTGAAAGAGGTTCTTGAGGCAACCCACCGGGCCGTGGCCTGGCACAAATTGCTATATCTTAGCGAGCCTTGCAACCAATGGCTTGTATATTTACATGCCCTTACCTTCAAAATCCCGTTCAGAGAGATGGTTACTTTCTGCAACCGCTTTGAAGTGCCGGAGCGCTTTATCCAGCAGTTGCTGAAGGAAAAGGGTCAGGTGTATAAGATTGAGAAAGAATTCCGCCGCCGCACCCCGCTGCGGCCGAGCGAAATCTATTGGCTCCTGCATGATCTCAGTCCTGAGGCCATCCTGTTCCTCATGGGAGTGACCAGGAAAAAGTCGGCCAAAAAAGCAATATCGCTTTATGTCACAAGCCTCCGCACTATTAAACCAAAAACCACTGGTGCAAAGATAAAAGAAATGGGGTATCCACCGGGGCCCATCTACCGCACCATCCTTAACCACCTTCTTGAAGCAACCCTGGATGGCTTCATCCATAGCCGTGAGGATGAAATTCATTTTATCAACCAACATTATCCTCTGGGAAAATACACCTCGAAAAGCCCGAAAACAGCTGCCGCCTCATGAACATTGCAAAACTCATCCAGGAAATCGCCATTCTTGGCCCGCCATTTCTGCTGGCCCTTACCGTGCATGAAGTATCCCACGGTTATGTGGCATACCGCCTTGGCGACCCCACGGCAAAAAGCCAAGGGAGGCTTACTCTCAATCCCCTCAAGCATCTCGATCCCATCGGCACCATTTGTTTTTTCATCATGAAAATCGGGTGGGCCAAGCCTGTGCCGATAAATCCGGCATACTTTAAAAATCCCCAGCGCGACACCCTGTGGGTTTCCCTGGCAGGGCCGGGAGCCAACCTCCTCCTGGCTGTGGCCAGTGCTCTTATCATAAAACTTATCATTCTTTTAAGTCCTTTTCTTCCCAGGTACTTCATTTTGCCCTTCGGGATAATGCTTGAAGCCTCCGTCTGGATAAACATCATCCTGGCAATATTCAACCTGATCCCAATCCCACCCCTGGACGGCAGCAAAATCCTGTTAAACCTGCTACCCCATGACCTTGCCGTGGCTTTTGCAAAAATGGAGCGGTTCGGGTTTATCATTCTGCTTGTCCTCTTCTATACCGGTACTATCCAAAAAATCATTCTGCCGATAATATCCTTTGCCCACAGCATACTTGCCGGTTGATCTCATTTTGCCAAAATGGCAAAAATCCATGTCATATTGGCAGACCCAACGTGCCTTCATCTCCTCAACTATTTAATTTTATTATATAAAAAAACTTGGCACAGTATTGGCATATACCAGTAACCAAAAGACAAATAGAAAATATGTGAGAGAGTTATCGTTTACCTGGGGAGAAAGATCATGAATACGGAAATCGCAGCAGCAAAAACCAGAACAAAGGAGCAAGCCGGGACAAATGAACATGAAAATATTCAAGCCGGCATTGATTCTGTTTCCAAAGGCAGCCTGTATGCCATGGGTATTGTTTCGGGAGTTATCGGACTGTGGGCTGCGCTCTACTTCCTTACGGCCATGATGAGTGACGGGCCGGTTAATTTATTGAAAAACTGGATTTCAGCAATAACTGGAATATAAGCAAAAGACAAACAACCAAAAGAGACAATCGAACAGGAGGCTACGATGAACACAACGATGACAAAAAACACCACCAAGACCAGGACAAGTGAAATCGCAACCAGCAATGCGGCTGTGGATGCTGCAAGCAAAGGTGTTTTGGCTGTCATGACCGGCGCTGCAGCTTTCGTCGGATTGTGGGCCGCTGTCTCTCTGGTTGCCGCAATGGTAAGCGCCGGACCGATTGAGGTTATCAAAGGCTGGTTCAGCGCAGTTGGCATGTAAAACTTTTTTTCCTTCCTTTCTATTTGAATATATATAGCCTGTGTTGGCGGAATTGGACTTTCCGTCACCACAGGCTTTTTTTATTGCAATCCCTTTCCTGCAAATCAGCGCAAACAGATGATTTACTGTATCGATCCGGAGGTTGTTCATTCATGGGTAAAGTGCGGTGCGGTGAAAAATGCGCTTCAGCAGAGAATCAGAAAACAGCACGGATTCTCGTTGTTCTTGAAATCACTGATTCTTCTAACCCTATGAAGAACTCCGCAAGGAGATAAAACCTCGGATTTCAGAAAGGATGAGACATGTGATTAAGTTGGAGGGAGAAAGAATACATCTGCGAGCGAGCATGCCAGGTGCTTGATTCTTCAACTAAACTCATTCAAATTCTTAATTCTTAACCTCTTCAAACAACCAAAAGTCATGCCTGACACCTGACATGACTTTCGCGAATCGTAAGTGCTCTCACCTCATGAAAAGTCCGAGATAGTTATATTTTTTTCTTGTTATCAAGCAACCGATTGAGTAAAATTACTCATCTGCTGCGTAAAATGTAGAAATCGAAATATTTTTTAACAGTACCAAGTTGTTACAGCTATGGAACAATATCCATTTGAAAGAAGCATTGTCCAGGAAATACTGGCAGGCATGAAAATGCCGAAAAAGCTTCTCCATATTATTATCGGACCTCGTCAGATCGGTAAAACGACCGCGGCTTTACAAGTTGCAGAGAAATGGAAAGGTCCGGTAATCAATGCTTCTGCCGATCAGCCCTTGCCACCTGGTCCAGAGTGGATAAGAGGCCATTGGGAACGTGCTTTTTCGTCAGCAGAAACAGAAAAAAAAGAAGTCCTTCTTATTCTGGATGAAATACAGAAAGTTCAGGGCTGGAGTGAAACTGTGAAGTTCCTGTGGGATCATACTATTCAACATTATAGTAAAATACAGGTACTTCTGCTTGGCTCATCGTCATTGCTCATCCAAAAGGGTGTTTCAGAAAGTCTCGCCGGCCGTTTTTTTCTCTACCGGTGTACCCACTGGAGCATGAAAGAAATGGCAAGCGCTTTTGGATGGGATTTCAATATGTGGCTCCATTTCGGGGGGTATCCCGGGGCAGCCCAGCTCGCTGTGGATGAAAAAATCTGGAGGCAGTATGTGACTGATTCGCTGATTGAAACAGTGCTTGCAAAGGATGTACTCCAGCTGCAAAAGGTTACCAAACCGGCTTTATTGAGACACCTGTTTTTGCTTGCCTGTGGTCATCCGGCACAAATTCTATCGTATAACAAAATGCTCGGCCAACTGCATGACGCAGGGAACACAACCACACTGGCGCATTATGTCAAATTGTTGGAAGCGGCCTTTTTGCTGTCCGGACTGGAACAATACAAAAAAGGCACCTTAGCAAAAAAGGGGAGCAGTCCCAAGCTTATACTCTGGGATAATGCCCTTATCACTGCGGTGACCGGATTTTCTTTAGCAAAATCAAAAACAGATTTGAGCTGGAGAGGCAGGTTGGTTGAAAACGCGGTTGGGGCTCACTTGCTCAGCAGCTTTTCCGGTTTTCCATATTCTGTTTATTACTGGCGGCAACGACATGATGAGGTTGACTTTGTTGTGGAGAATCCAAGGAAAATAATTGTCATTGAGGTGAAAACCGGAAGGCCTGAAAAAACAAAGGGTATGCAAAAATTCTGCGCAACATATCCGGAAGCCGTCCCAGTGATCATCGGTTCAGGAGGTATTCCCCTTGATATGTTTTTTTCAAACGATCCAAAAAATGTGCTTGGTTTTTAATATATGAATACTCGTTGATAAAAGGGCTTTTTGTGTTTTGTCTACCTTTTAAGGCAGATGGCTGCAAAAAAGGGTCAAGCAAAGGTTCAGCCCGGCGCCGTTATACCATGAAAATCCATTATTTTAAGACGGGATTTCATGGATGTTGACGTTCACCGCCTCATCCAACGCATACTGGATTACCGGCTTACCGCCAAGGGGCAGAAGCTCTTTGGGTACAAGGGAATTCACCGGCCGCATGCGAGTGCCGAGGCCGGCGGCAGGCAGGACGAGATAACGGGGTGGTGTCGGCATCAGACGACCACCTCCATCAGGTCCTCGGCCAGAAGAACTTGGCCAGTATACACTTCCCTGCACTGCCGCACCCGAACGTCATCAGGAAAAGGCGAGGGATACATGTGGGTCAGCACTATTTTTTTCACCCCGGCCCGCTCACCAATCAGGCCGCATTCCCGCGGAATAAGATGGCCGGCCACCTGCAGGTACTTTCGGCGCACAAAGCCAGGAGAGCTTTTCAGGGCGTGGAGTAGCGGCAGCAGGCCGCTCACATGGTCTGGATGATAATGGCTGAGAAAAACAGCATCGATATCCTGAAAGGAAAATCCGGCATGCAACAATTGTTTCATGGTCCCTTCGCCGCAATCGACCAGCACCTGAAAGTCATCAGTGACAAGCAGGTAGCCGGGGGCGTTGCGAGATAACGAAGGAACACAGGTTCCGCTGCCAAGAACGATGAGACGCATTTTTTAACTGATAGAAAATCCTTTCTTTTTTCGATCAGTAGGACCAATTCTGTTGTAAAGATATGTTTTTCTGTTTTTACCTCTACGGGATATCTGATCATACCCCAAATCGGGCATGGTCATAATGGAAATGTAAACCATTTTGGCCTTGAAAAACCAAAGATGATGATCCCGCAAAAAGCAGGAAAGAGGTTAACGTGCCATGTAATTTCAACTAGTTACAACGTAATACAACGATGAACTGGCAATAGCTTTGCAGGAAATCCTGGCTGAACTTTTCGCCTGTTTCATCGCAAGAAATCAAGGTGGTCAACACGTTCGCGTAGCAGACAAATCGTATTTTTTACGATTTCATCAAAGAGAAGCGTGATACTTGTTCTCCAGGACAAACTATGATTACGTGAATGTCCCCGGTACTCCAACAATTCAACAGTCTATACTTCCTCAAACACCTAAATACCCAGCCTGACACCAAATTCACCGGCTTACTTGATGGTTATGAGTTCTTTAGCTAACATTTTAGTTGTCGCGAAACCCACCACTAGAAGTGGCCACCACTAGAAGTGGTGGGTTTCGCGACAACTAAAAATCCGGGTCGACAATCATTTGTAACTGTTTCAAGTTAAAAGAGGTGAAATGGGCGACTCCCATCCAACGTTGGCATCGGTTGTAGTTAAGCAGGACTCCCTGGGCCGGGATTCCCATTTTCCTGGCAAGACGCATTCCCTGATAGAGTTCAGGCACGCAAGCCACTCCCAAAAGAGCCGTGTCCTCATATCGCTGCCGGGCCAGCTCGAAGACTTTTTCTAGGTCACGCTCCACGGCGATATAGAGATGGTATTCCGGATATTGGCTGAGCCACGAGCCGGTCTGGTTTATATAACATTCTTCCGTGCAGCCACGGCAGACATAATCCACATCCCCGGGCTTGAATTGGCAAACCTCCTCCCGAAAATCACGCAGGCAATGGGGCAGGATCACCACTTTGTTTTTCGCTTTATGAAAGTCATGCCGCATCACCCGGTTCATGACTTCAATATGCAGCATCCTCAGGTGATACCCTCTCTCTGAAATGGTGAACGTTTCATTGTCTTGGTGTTCAGGCGGCAGGGCCTTAAGAAACGCAGGCAATTGCGGCGTGAAAACAGCGGCGATTTCTTCGGAAATCGGGGCAAACATGGCTTCAAAAGCCTCATGGTTGCCGGCAAACGGCAAGTCATTTGCAATACGTTCGGCTAGAAGCTTATCCAGCGACTGCAAATCATATTTATGCAAACACAGTTTGTCGACCTGTTCGGCAATATATTCATAATATTTGCCACTCTCGGTAAGAGAGTAGGTCTTGCCGGCCGGCTCCTTCATCTCAGGTTTTTCCTCGTAATTTCACAGCGCCTGGTCCAGGTCAGCGATTATCTCTTCGCAGCGCATTCCTTGAAGCTCTATCCACAAGGGTAAAAAGCCTATCAATATCATCTTTTTGATCCGATACCCGATGTCCACGCACTTTAACAAATTCACAATCAAACTGATCGGTCATTCTATAAAATTCCTGATACAACTCATAATTATTGAACCGCTTTTTTTTCTTTGAACGATAATCATATTGCTCAAACCGATCACGCCTTTCCGGTAAACCCATGATGTTTTGAGAATCCGTATACACAGTCACCTTTTTCCCCAATGCTTGAATATCGCTTAGCGCCCACAATAAAGTCTGCAATTCCAGTTTCGTTGAAGACGTATGCTCAAATCTCCTCACTTTCACGCGCGTCCTCAACGAATCCAACGAAAGTCCACGTTCAGACACAGCAAGGTAAGCCCCATACCCAATATTTGACTGCGTGTTCACACTTCCATCCGTAAATAGCATGAGTTCATCCATAAAAATTGTTCTTTACATCGCCTAAGGAGTATGGAGAAAAAGTCATTTTCTTTTTTCACTTTGTGAATTCATCAGTTAGTGAATAAATGTATATTTCCATAGTAAATAATATAATACCCTTTGTGAGGTATAATTAACGAGGTTCAACATCTACTAAAAATTATTTTTTGCCATTTGGATTGATTGCTTCCAGTTCCTCCCATCGCTCATATGCTATGGCAAGAGAATGTTCCAGTTCTTCAATTCTTGCCTTGGCTTGACTAATGAGTGCGCTTTGCTGCCGGTAGAATGAAGGATCTGCCATGGAGTTATAAATTTCCTGCTGTTCAGTTTCCATAGCCTCAATTTTTTGTGGCAGACTCTCCAGTTCGCGTGCTTCTTTGAATGTGACTTTTCTCGGCCCCAGAGGCTTTAGTTTCTTTTTTATTTTCTTTTCAGGCGCAGGTTTTGTCTCTGTTATCTCTGCCGGTCGTTGTATAAGCCAGTCATCATAGCCTCCAGCATATTCCTGTACCTTGCCTTCTTCCTCAAAAACAAAAGTGGAAGTGATTACATTATTCAGAAATGCACGGTCGTGACTGACAAGAAGAACCGTGCCTTTGTATTCAAAAAGCAGGTCCTCCAAGAGCTCCATGGTCTCGGCGTCTAGGTCATTTGTTGGTTCGTCCAGCACCAAGATATTAGCAGGCTTTGTAAAAAGCTTAGCCAAAAGCAACCGATTTCGCTCTCCGCCGGAAAGTATTCGGACTGGTGAACGTGCCCGATCCGGGGTGAAAAGAAAATCTTGCATATAGCCAATGATATGCTTCTCTCGGCCATTAATAGTCAGCATGTCGTTGCCTTCTCCGACATTATTGATGACCGTATCATTTTCATCAAGCAGAGCCCGATGCTGGTCAAAATAGGCGGCTTCAAGGTTAGTTCCGAGCCTGACTGATCCTTGTTGCGGCTCAAGATCGCCAAGCAACAGCCGAAGCAGGGTGGTTTTGCCGGAACCATTGGGCCCGATAATGCCAACTCTGTCGCCACGCAGAATTGTGGTGGAAAAGTTTTGGATAATTATTGTATCATCATAGCCGAATGTAACCCCTTTTACCTCTGCAACAAGTTTTCCCGATGGCACTGCTTCCTGGATTTGCATATGGGCACGACCGACTATTTCCTGCCGAGCCCTATGTTCTTTGCGCATTTCGACAAGGGCTCGAACCCTTCCCTCATTTCTGGTACGCCTGGCTTTGATCCCTTGGCGTATCCATATTTCCTCTTGGGCAAGTTTTTTATCGAAACGAGTCTGCTGGGATACCTCGGCTGCGAGTGTTTCTGCTTTTCGTCTAAGATATGTATCATAATCGCCAGGCCAGCTTGTAAGACAACCTCTGTCGAGATCAATAATACGGGTCGCAAGTTTTCTGAGAAGCATCCGGTCATGGGTCACAAATAAAAGGGAGATGTTCGTGTTTAACAAAAATGCTTCCAGCCAGGTTATGGCATCGATATCAAGATGGTTGGTAGGCTCATCAAGGAGTAAAAGATCCGGATCGCCCACCAATGCCCGAGCCAGTAAAGCTCTTCTTTTCATACCGCCGGATAGCGTTAAAAAATTTGAATCCACCTTCAACTGAAGACGAGAGATAACTGACTCCACACGTTGTTGAGCCTGCCAGCCGCCTGCGGTTTCCAGTTGGTGTTGCACGGTTTCCATTTCCGTTAGCAGATTTTCGGGTCCGCCAGAACGTAAACGCACCGAAATATCATGGTATAGGGTAAGAAGTTTCTGTAATTCACCGAGTCCGCCGGCAACAACCTCAAATACCGAGCCGTTAAGATCCAACTGTACATCCTGACTAAGGCGAGCAACAAGGAGTCCCTGTTGTCGAATAATGTTGCCGCTGTCTGGTTTAAGGTCCCCGGCAATCAATTTCATAAGGGAAGATTTACCTTCGCCATTACGACCAACCAGACAGACCCGTTCCCCTGGTTCAACCTGAAGGTTGATCTGTTGTAGTATTGGCAGGCCGCCAAAACTTAGGGTTATATTCTGTAAGCTAATGAGAGACATGAAGCGATGGCTGGGATCAATCGAGGCCGTATTTTTCTATCTTGCGGTACAGGGTGCGCAAGCCTATACCAAGACGCTTGGCAGCCTTGGTCTTGTCGCCGCCGCTTTCGTTCAGAACCTCGGCAATGGTCTTTCTTTCCATGTCCTGGAGCAGGCCGCCTTCCATGTCCGTATCAGCGTCAATGGTCCGGTAGGTCAGATATTCCGGGATGACGTCAATATCGATAATGTCTGATCGTGACATGACCACCGAGCTTTCGATGCAGTTGATCAGTTCGCGAATATTGCCCGGCCAGTTATACCCTTTCATGAGATGCATCACCTCGTCGGAAAGCCCCTTGATCGGTTTGCCGTGCAGATGGGAAAATTTCCGGATAAAATTGACCACCAGCGGCTCGATATCCTGTTTTCTTTTGCGGAGCGGCGGCACTTCGATCTTTACCACTCGGAGCCGGTAGTAGAGGTCGTCCCGGAAGGTCCCTTCTTTGACCAGGTCTTCGAGCTTTTTGTTTGTTGCTGAAATGATGCGCACATCCACCTTCAAGGTCTTGCTGCCGCCTACCCGTTCAAACTCCTTTTCCTGCAGAAACCTGAGAAGTTTGACCTGGATGGATGGCGGCATCTCCCCGACTTCGTCAAGGAACAAGGTACCGCCATCGGCAAGCTCGAACCTCCCCTTTTTCGTGGCCACGGCGCCGGTAAACGCCCCTTTTTCATGGCCGAAAAGCTCGGATTCAAGCACTCCTTCGGCAAAGGCCGAGCAATTCATTTTAATAAAGGGGCCGTCCGCCACCGGGCTGTTATAATGGATGATGTTGGTCACCAGTTCTTTGCCGGTGCCGCTTTCGCCCTCGATGAGCACGGTTGCCTTGGTGGAGGCCACCTGCAGAGCAAGGTCGGTGATCTTTTTCATTTCCGGCGAGGCGCCGATCAGATTAAGGTCCGGATAGCTTTCCCTGATCTTCTGTTTGAGACGGACGTTTTCTTCCTTTAGACGCTTATTTTCCAGGGTCTTTTCAATCAACAGCATCAAGCGGTCGATATTTACCGGCTTGGTGACAAAATCATAAGCCCCGAGCTTCATGGCCTGCACCGCCGATTCAATGGTGCCCTGTCCCGTGATGATGATCACCGGCGGGGCGGATTCGGATTTGCTTATCTCCTCGAGCAGCTCAATGCCGCTCATGCCGGGCATATCCAAATCTGAAAGAATGATGTCGATATCCTCCCTGGTGAAGAGGTCCAAGGCCTCCCTGCCGTCCTTAGCGGTTACTGTTTCATAGTCATCCGCCAAGGCAATGGAAAGGGTCTGCCTGGTCATGGCATCATCATCAACCACCAAAACTGTTACGTTCTGCATGCGATGCATTACTCGTTCTCTGTGTCGAATTCCCCGGCCGGCAGCTCGATGAGGAATTCAGTATATTCCCCTACTCTGCTCTGACAGGTTATCCGCCCTTTATGGTCTTCAATGATTCGTTGCACAATTGCCAGGCCGAAGCCGAGGCCGCCCTCCTTTTTGGTGAAGAAGGGATTAAATATATTCTCCAGGTCTTCCGGCGCAATGCCGCCTCCTGTATCGGCAACCCTCACAAACACCTTATCATCCGTAGCCCTGCTCTCCAACGTCAAGGTGCCGCCGTCCGGCATGGCATGGATGGCGTTGACACACAAATTTAGCAGCGCCTGGGTCATCTTCTTCTCATCGAGCATGACGGATCCAATGGCATCGGCCACGGAAAGCTTGATTTCCACCTGAGCTTCCTTGGCGCTCTGGGCCACCAGACCGGTAATATTCTGCAGCAGATTGTTAATATCTCCTTTGTGAAGATCAGGCGGAGCAAAACGGGCATACTTGACAAATTCTTCCAATATGCCGCTGATGCGGACAATTTCACGATCAATGATCGATGCAGTAGAAAGCATATTGGCGTACGCCTCTTCATCAACGCACCCTTCATACTTGCGGATTTTTTTTGCGAGAAGCTGCAGGTTCATATAGAGCGAATTCAGCGGGGTTTTTATTTCGTGATTCACCGTGGTGGCAATCTGTCCCAGGGTGGCGATTTTTTCCATCCTGATCAGGTCAGCCTGTGCTTTCTTCAGTGATTCATTGGCTGCGCGGAGTTCTTTTGTCCTTTCCAGCACCTGCTTTTCCAACTCCTTTTTAAATTCTTCCCTCCGCTTCTCATGCTCCTCGAGTTTTTCGGTCATCACGTTGAAGGATTCATACAGCGAGCCGATTTCGGTCACAGATCTGGTATCAACCCGTACGGAAAGATCTCCGGCAGCGACTTTGCGGGTGGCTTTTGCCAGCCTCTTAATCGGAACCACCGTATTCCGGGTTAATACAAGGTATCCCACCACTGATGCCATGATGCCCACCACTGACGAAACTATGTACAGAAAGAGGATGAAATACATCTTTTCATAAGAATCCTGCACCTTGTTGGCGATTATTGCAAAGTGGATCTTGTTGATTTCGCCGGTAAGATTCTGGACGGAATTGCCAAACCTTTCCAGCTTGCGCAGATCTGTTTTTTCAATAAATCCTTCTTCGGTGAATTGCTGGTAGATTCCATCAAGTTCGTTTTTCAACCCCGTCAGATTCTCTTGAATTTCTGTTAAGATGACGACTTCTTCCTTATTATGTTGTTCGTCGCCATATTCTTCATGGGCCTTATATATGGCAATCTCATCGGCTACATCCTCAACAATATCTATTGCATAGATCAAGTGATATTTATCTGTTTCAATGATTGCGTGATGAATTGAAAAAATCATATTATGGATTGTATTATTAATATCATCGGCCTTGGCAACATTTTCACTTTCCGCTTCCAGCTTGTTGATGTTATGGACCATGTCCTTAACCATCAGTATACAGATACCGCCGATGCTCATTATTGCAAAAACATTTACAATAAAGGCCGCAATAATATAGTTGCCAAGTTTACGTTGTACGTTTTCCATCTATCACCATGAACACGATCAACGAGCGCATTCCCCGCGGCTTGTTGTAGCGAAGCGGAAATCCCGCTTAATCGGGGCCGCGGGGAGCTTCAATTCTTGAAGTTAAACAGAACCTTACCCTTTAATATAAAACTTTGTCATGATAACACAACAACTTATACACAGCATGTTGCAGAGGCGGCGTGTCCGTCTGCACGAAATGTTCATTTTTTAACCAATCACGGGGCAAGCCACCAAGGGCTAGCGCTGCTTCCCTAGAACCAGTAAGCGATTACAGGGTGGGGCGGCGCGAAAGAGGCGTGTTCGCTTTACATCAGTATACGAATGGGCCGATGTCAAAGCAGATGCCGTGCCCTGTAATCGCTTACATTTTTTGACGAACCTGAGGAAATAATGCTACTTTAAAAAATGATTACAACAATACCTAACAACACCGTATGCGACTTAAAGAGGTGACACCTTGCAATTTCCCACAGAAAATCTTTCCCAATAGGGTTCCAAGGCCATTGGCATTGCAATCCTGATCCTCCTGGGCATGACGGCCTATTATATTATCAAACGGGGCCTCAAGTCCTTGGCGGATAATGAATTAATCCCGCAGCCCGTCTTTGCCATATCAAAAAAAATTGTTAAATGGGCCATCATAATAGTAATTCTTATTTAGATTCTCCAGCATTCCGGGGTGAAGGTGACCAATATTATGGCGGGCCTGCTGACCATTGCCGGGATGGTGGCCATTGGTTTCATCGCGGTGTGGTCCATATTAAGCAACATGCTCTGCGCGCTGGTTCTCATGATTTTCCGGCATTTCCAGATTGGTTGTGTAATAGAAGTGGTGGAACCGGTCGGCGGCAGCGGCCTGAAGGGCAAGGTTGTCAGTTTCAATATTATGTTCACCACCTTGGAAGAACATCAGGATTCACCAGGCAATCCCGTACAGACCCAAATCCCCAACAACATCTTTTTCCAGAAAACGCTGCGCTGCAAACCGGGAGAGAACACGGAAAGTCTGAGCCAGCATATACTGAGCAAGCCCTTGGTTTTACCAAAAGGGAAGGAAAAATAAACCCGTTCACGGTCTGACAATTTACCCTATACGCAACCGGGCAACGGTTAATCCATAATGTGCATAATATAAATGCATTCCCACCTTACCTCGACAATAATTCGCGCTGCTTCAGGCATTCATGGACTTTTCCATCAACTTATCTATAATGGAAATAGAGGCTTATCTTCTGAATAGCGAAATACCGTAAGGCAAAAAAAACAGGCGTAAGGATACGTATTGCTTCCATACCAAAACCCAACGATTCCCATTCCACCTGTGGCCGAATGTGCAAGAGCCATACCTCTGGGTAGTTTCTTGATTTATGTATAGACGGGGACTGAAAATACATATCATCATAGATCTTGCCATCCTGCTGGCCATTTCCATGCTGCTCATCGCTTTTGTCATGCTCGGCATTGAGCGCAACAATCTCTTGAAGCAGGAAATTTCAAAAGGCTATCTTCTTATCTCATCAATTCAATCGATTCTAAGGCAAACGCCCACTGGTCTCGCAAAAATAAGCAGCAGAGAGAAAGGAGAAATCAGGAGGCTTATGAGTGAGGCGAAAGCTTCGTGCGTGGCTGTTTTTGAACAGAACCTCAATCAGACGTACATGGACGGCAACGATTGTTCCATAGCACAATATTTAGACCAAAATGCCTCCGATTCCATAACATCTAAAGAAATTGCCACCGGGTTTGCAGGTTCAACCTGGGATTTTTTATGGGCCCAAAACAAATATGCCCTGATTTCGGTTCCTTTTATAGAAAAAGCTGCTGTATCGGGATGCATAAGCATCGCAGTGTCGCTTGAGAACATCTATCAAACCCTTCGCGATTCACGGCAGGTTTTGGTGGTCTACTTCTTTATCAATATATGCGTCTTGACCGTATTGGGCTTTTTCCGTTTCCACAAGATCTTCATCAGACCGATCAACAAGCTTATGGCCAGGACCGAAACCTTTACAGCTGAAGAGTTTCTGAGTTTTTTCCCCGAAAAAAAAGACAACGAATTCGGTATGCTTTCCCGGTCGCTCAACCAAATGCTCCATCGTATTAATCAGGACAAAATCAGATTGCGGTCCACGGTCAATTCGCTTGAACAGACGAATCAGGAGTTGCGAAAGGCCCAGAATGAAATAATCTGTGCTGAAAAACTGGCCTCCATCGGCCGGCTTTCTGCCGGTATAGCCCATGAGATAGGCAATCCCATCGGCATAGTTCTGGGGTATTTTGACCTGTTGAAACAAGACAATCTCGAGGATGGTCAGAAAAAGGATTTCATCAGGAGAGCGGAAAACGAAATAAACAGAATAAATGTGATCATCAGACAGCTGCTCGATTTTTCCCGCTCCAGTGATGATGTCATCCAATCGGTTTCCGTGCACACCGTGATTGAAGATGTAAAAAATATTCTATCCATTCAGCCGCTCACCGCAAGTATTGGTATTGAGCTCTCCCTTACCGCAGAGTCCGATATCATCGCGGCCGACCCGAACCAGCTGCGGCAGGTCTTTATTAACCTGATGATTAACGCCTCCGATGCAATTGCAGCCGTCAAAGACAAAGCAGATGGCATAATAGTTATCAAGACAGAAATTGAGGCATCATCAAACCAAAAAAATCTCACCATACTCTTTTCCGACAACGGTCCGGGTATCGATGAAGAATTGCTGGGCGTCATCTTTGATCCGTTCTATACCACCAAAGAACCAGGGAAAGGAACAGGTCTTGGGCTGTCAATATGTTACATGATCATCGACAGTCTGGGCGGCCGGATAAGGGCGGAAAGCGCACCAGGGAAAGGCACCACCTTTACCATCCATTTGCCCCTCCCTGACACTCAAGAAAAAAGGCAAAAACAGGAATTCCGGAATATCTCATGAAAAAAACTACATATCCTGCGCAACACAAGATTCTGATCATGGATGATGAAGAAAACATGCGCCACATGCTTTCCGTTCTGGCCGAACAGGCCGGCTATGAAGTTGAATTGGCCGAAGACGGCAAACAAGGCCTCCAGAAGACCAAGGAACATTATTACGATTACATTCTCTGCGATGTGAAAATGCCGGCCATGAACGGCATGGAATTTTTACAGGCAGCTAAAGATTTAATCGTCAATTCAACGGTCATCATGATGTCGGCATACGGCACCATCGACATGGCCATTGCAGCCATGAAGGAAGGAGCCTACGATTTTATCTCCAAACCGTTTAAACCGGATGAAGTTCTTCTTACCCTGAAAAAGGCGGAAGAAAGGGAAAGTTTACGAAGAGAAAACATCCAACTCCGGTCGCAGATCGAAAATATCCGTGAAAACTACAACTTCGGCACTATGACGGCGAAAAGCAAGGCCATGCAGGGGGTATTTGCCCTGGCCCGCAAGGTGTCAGACTATAATACCACTGTGCTGGTGACCGGCGAGTCCGGCACCGGCAAGGAACTCATGGCCAAAGCCATCCATTTCAGCGGCGAGCGGGCTGACAAACCCTTTGTCCCGGTGAATTGCGGTGGCATTCCTGAAAATCTTCTGGAAAGTGAGCTGTTCGGTTTTAAAAAAGGGGCGTTCACCGGGGCGGACAAGGACAAAAAAGGTTTGTTCGAAGAAGCGGATCAGGGCACGATTTTTCTCGATGAGGCCGGGGAACTCCCCCTGTCCCTGCAGGTCAAACTGCTCCGCGTCCTGCAGGAAAATGAAATACGGCCCCTGGGGACAAACGAAACACGGATTGTCGATGTCAGAGTGATTGCGGCAACCTCAAAAAACCTGGAGGAGGAAATCAAAAACTACAGATTCAGAGAAGACCTCTTTTACCGTCTCAATGTCATGCCCATCAAGCTGCCGCCGCTGCGTGAGCGCGTGGAAGACATACCGCTGCTGGCCAAGTGCTTTGTTGACAAGTTCAATGAAAAAATGGGCAAAAACATGGAGGATATTGCGCCAGCAGCCATGGCTCTCCTGTTGAAATACCAATGGCCGGGCAATATCCGCGAGCTGGAAAATGTCATCGAGCGTGCCATGGTCCTGGCCGAAAGCAACGTGTTGCAGCCTGAATATTTCCCGGAGGAACTAAAAACGTATCCGGCCGCCGGCACTATTAATGACATGTTCAGTGGCTATTCGTTGAAAGGGGCCAAGAAAGTTTGGGAAAAACGCTTGATCGAGAAAGCTCTGAAGGCAACAGACGGCAATCGCAGCAAAGCGGCGGAGCTGCTGGAGATAAGCTTTCCATCTCTCCTCAGCAAGATCAAAGAGTATGAGGTGGAGATCCAGCAATAGGGTTGTGCTGGTGGCAAGACCTATTCTTTGGGCCAGGGGATTCACGCCTTGCCTGCGGAAGAGGTACTGAGTCGGCCTGAAATTTTTCTAGGATATTGAAGAGACCGGTAGGATTTAGAACAGTCCCTAGTTACTTTCCCCTGAATTTTGCTTTCTTTATAAACAAAACAGGAATCCATTTAGACTGCAATTTTCTGCAATCTTTCAGCAATCCAGACCTTGATAATTGATTGTCGTGGTACTCCGAGACGCTTTGCTTCCTTATCTAACGAATGTATCATCCATAATGGAAAATCAACATTAACTCTTTTTTGTTCTTGCTCAGGCCTTTTGGCCTTGGAAAGGTCGAGATGCTTAATTATGCCTTCTCCTTCATCAAATTTCTTGTCCAAATCTTTAGCTTTCATACAACTCAACCTCCTCATCTCTTGGCCTGCGCACAGATATGATCCTGATAATTTCGCTGCGGTACCAGGGTTTTCCTTCAATTTTTCCAACAACTAAGAATCTCGGCTCATCAATGGTTTTAGCAGGTATTTCCAATAAATCGGGATCCTCCCAAAGTGCCTGCGCTTCGATAAAATCGATTCCATGTTTTTTCTGATTGACACTAGATTTCTCAGCGTCAAACTCAAATTCCATAATATAATAATTATACCTTTGTGATACTAATATTCAACCAAAAATATTCAGGATATGGTTTCGAGCAAGGTATTTTCCAGTTTCTGAAGAATTCCGATTCAGGCTAAACGAAAAAAGGCCCCTGATCATGTGAAATAACAAGAGGCTTGAATATATAATTGGTGGAGGCGGCGGGAGTCGAACCCGCGTCCGAAAATACGCCCGCTCAAGCGTCTACATGCATATTCCTGTTTGATTGCTTATCGCGCCTTGGCTTTCCCAGGACAGGAGGCGGTTGGCGCTATCCCGCATTTTGTTTCGCCCTTTGGCCTGCGGAAGCGTCCAAAAGGCTATCCCGCTAAACGGCGCTCTTTCTCCGTCCGCAGGAATAACGGAGAAGAACGGTGGCTATTTATGCAGCCACAGCATATGCATAGTCGTCTGCGACTATATTTATCTCTACCTGTTTAACGAGCAGATAGAAACCTCGGCATGCAGCTCAAGTTTTTGTATCCCCGTCGAATCCGTTTCGCCCCCTTTATCTGTATTTTCTGATGGCGCGCTCCATGTCGCGATCCGTTTCTTTTTTCTTTAAATCAGCACGTTTGTCGTACAGTCTCTTGCCTTTGGCAAGGCCGAGAGCAACTTTAGCCTTCCCTGTACCTTTAAAATAAATCTTTAACGGTATTAAGGCAAATCCTTTTTCCTTCACTTTGCCGATGAGTTTCTTGATTTCCTTGGCATTTAATAGCAGTTTACGCACCCGGCGCGGCTCCGGTGAAAAATGGGTGGCATGGGAGTAGGGAGAGATGTGCACATTATGCAGATACACCTCGTTGTTCTTAATCTGCGCATAGCCGTCTTTCAGGTTGGCGCGGCCGGCGCGCAGGGATTTCACCTCAGGCCCCAGAAGGACCATGCCGGCTTCAATCACTTCCACTATATGGTAATCGTGATACGCTTTTTTATTGGTACAGACTACTTTTTCCGCCACTGCAAACAACCTCTTCCCAACCGGAAAAGAAATCAATCAAACCGAAGCAGGATGCTGCCTCGATTTCTATATTATTACGTAGTTCCAAATTGGAGACAACGTGTTCCAGCATCCTCCACATTCGTGACTGTGCGGATGGTAACTAGGTATTTGTACAATATACTGGGTAATAGCGCGAAGGAACAATAAAAAATCCCTTGCCTCTTATGCGAAGCAAGGGATAGGTAATCCATTTGCATCAGGAAATTACTCTACTGTATTTTTCACATTTTGCCAAGAAGCTCGTGGCAAAACGCCCATGCACCTTACGCCATGCCGGTAATCCGTAACGCTTCATCAAAGGTAGTGATCCCTTTTTTCACCTTTTGCCAGGCGTCTTCCTTCAAGGGTGTCATACCTTCTTCAATGGCTGCCTTACGGATCTCGGCTTCGGCCTCCATATTGCTCACCATTTTCTTGAGCTTGTCCGACATGGGGAATATCTCAAAAATACCGCACCGCCCTAAATATCCGGTACCACGGCACTGGCGACACCCTTTGCCCCGCTGCAGTTCAATCTCCCCGGTCTCGGTGATGGGAAAGCCGAAGCCCTGTAATTCTTCGGCAGTCATGGTAAAGGTTTCCAGGCAATCCGGGCAATTGGTCCGCACCAAGCGCTGCGCCATGGCGCCCAGCAGGGTTGAGCCGATCAGAAAGGGCTGGGCCCCTAGATCAATCAACCGGCTGATGGAAGTAACCGCATCATTGGTATGCAGGGTCGAGAACACCAGATGTCCGGTAAGGGCAGCCTGAATGGCATTCACCGCCGTATCCAGGTCACGGATCTCACCGATCATGATGATGTCCGGGTCCTGGCGCAGGATGTTGCGGAGGATGGTTGAAAAGGTGACATCAACCTGGGGCTGCACCGATATCTGGTTGAATTCTTCATGCACCATTTCCACGGGATCTTCAATGGTGATGACGTTTTTCTCCGGGGTGGCAATATTCTTCAGGGTGGAATAGAGGGTGGTGGATTTGCCGCTGCCGGTGGGACCGGTCACCAAGACAATGCCGTGTGGTTTATGCATGAAATCCTGATATACCTGTAAGTCCCGCTCGGAAAAGCCGATCAACGATAAATTCTGAAAAAGAATATCCGGGTCAAGGATACGCAGCACCGCCTTTTCGCCGAATGATACCGGGATGGTGGAGACCCGGATTTCCGCTTCCTTGCCGTCCCGGTCGACCTTGATCCTGCCGTCCTGCGGCCGCCTCTTTTCGGCAATATCGAGGCGCGACAGGGTCTTGACCCGTGAAACAATGGCCGAATGCACAACCTTGGGCAGTTTGTAAATAGTATGCAAAACACCGTCAATCCGTAAACGCACCAGACTCTCGGTCCGTTTGGGCTCGATATGAATATCGCTGGCCCGCTGTTCAAAAGCGTAGTTGAAAAGATGGTCCACCGCCGCCTTGATATTCTGGTCCGAAGAGGTGATTTCCTTGGTGGAGGAAATCTGCACATACTGCTCAAGGTTGCTGATATCAACCGAGGGACCGGCCAGGTGGTTTTCCGCCGCCGAAATAGAGGTCTGGAAGCCGAAAAATTCTGCGAGCATCTTGTGGATGTCGGTCTTGGTGCTGATATAGGGCTTGACCTTGACCTGATTGACCCGTTCGATTTCTTCGAGCACACAACGGTTTTCCGGCTCGCAGAGGGCAACCTCCAGAACGCCGTTGGCCATGGCGAACGGCAGCAGATGATATTTGAGGGCAAATGAGCGGGGGATGGTCTTGGTGACGATTTCGAGATTGAGTTCCAGGGGATCGAGCTTTTTGAAAGGCAGGCAGAGATCGTCGGCAATGGCCCGCATGATGCGCTCTTCGCTCAGGAATTCCCCCTGTGCTCCGGGAATTTCAAGATTCATCGAAGCAATAATATCTACCAAAGTGGGTGTGATGCCGGAACCCTTTTTACCTCTAGTTCTTTTGCGCAACAGATTCTCCTGCTGCTTTTTCTTCATGGTGATGAGCTTGCGCTGCTGGGAAGAAATCAGTTTGTCCTTGGCCAGGAGATTCAACAGGTAGGTTTCATCATCCAGATACGTATTGGCCATTTGGCCGTTCTGGTTATGCTGTGCAATTATGGTCGGCATATCTCATGGTTCCTTGTTATACCAAATCGAATTCAAATTCTAGCATTGCTGGCTGCGTCGTCGGCGTCCTCGACGTATTTCATATACGCCTCCGGAGCCTCCTCCTTGCCGCCTCGTTATCTCTTTGAATGCAAGTTGGTATTAGCACTCTGGGACATGTACGCGAACTCCTTATAGTGTACACTATTTATCCTCCATTCCCCAATAAATCCGTGGACAAAATGACTGCGCCGCCAAAGTTGGCGGCGCAGTCAGATACGTTACGTTTCTCTTTACACTTATTAATCGAGTTCTTTCCAGAAATCCCGGCCGGTGGTGACACTTGAACTTCCGGCAGGCGGGTTCGGCACGGCGATTTTAACAATCGCCCCAGTACTTGTCTGGGCAAAAGCCGACAGTTCATCGCCGGCATGGAGATTGGGCCGTACCGACAAACCGCGGCCCAGCTTTTTATGATCTTCAACCGGTTTTGTGTAATCATCGTCAAACACCGGCTCCTTATATGCCGTACCGGTGGCAAAATCCAGGCCGTACATATAACTCAGCCCTTCAGGCAAACAGATATTCTCAAATGGCTGATAGGTGGTAAAAATAACCAGTCCGCCCATGATCAGGGATTTACCCAGAGAACGCTCGCGTTCGTGCCCTGTTGCAGTAAAATCCCTGTACCAGCCGTCGGTGCCATGATTGGCCCCACCGGCGCAATGGGCTGTATCACCCAGAATATACGACTTGAGATCATCAAAGGTGGCGGCACCACTCGGAGCGTTCGGTGTCAAATTACCGGTCCCAGCTTCCACACTGATGCCGTCAACCTTTTCAAGGCCCAAATCACCCGGATCTGTGGCAGGGGCGGTTGAGGGAATTTCAACCTCATCCCAGGTAAAAAAGCCCTCACAGCCTGCGCCGCTGACCCAGTGCCGTGGTTCCTTGATGCCGTAAAAGGATTGTAGAGCATTGCTGCTGAAATCAAGTTTGTCATTGCGGTGCAGGAAACGCCCGGTGCCGAAATAAACCCATTTGTTGTCGTATATGTCGGTACCGGATGAAGGATCTCCGGTAATGGGTTTTCCTGCATTAAACAATACCTTGGGATTGGGATTGACAATACTGCTCCACTCATGGGGAAGCCTGAGCAGCTGAATGTTGTTTGCATCAACGTCCCTGGTTATCAACCGGTAGAGCTTGCCTCCCCAGTTGCCCCAGCCGCCGCTCACCGTGCCGAAATAGACGGCGTCGGTTTTATATTCGGGATTTCTCGACACCAAATCAAAATCAGAGGCCACCATGCCGGTGGTAAAGCTGTTGCCATCGGTTAGCTCAAAGCGGCCGACCTCGTTCCCTGCGGCCGGGGCCCCTTCCGGAATCCGGAACGCTCCGGGCGAGGAGGGATTCAAATCCGCCAGCGGGAAAACCGCTACCTTGGCAGGCTGGCCGCTTGTTCCGTCGGTATCGGTCGGCCCGCTACCCATGATCAGATACCAGTATTGATCGGTGGAGTCTTTCATGGAGGCAATGGTGGGTATGGCTGTCGTATAGCCCATATTCGCCGTAGATGCATTGGCGGTCAACTCACCCAGTAACACCGGGGAGGCTTCCGGATTGGTTATGTCAAATATGATATAGGAGGAAACAAATTTGCGATTATCGGCCGCCATATCCGCTGCACCGTCGCCGTCGCCGTCTATGGTGTTGGCGTCAATGGGGGCACCGCCGAACTTCATGCCGACCACCATGATGGTTCCCCAGCCGTTGGGATGGATACAGGCAGCATCCAGGGGATTGGCAGCACATGCAGCTTCTGCATCGAATATCTTCGCATCAAAGATGCGGGGCCGCAAATCTACGTAAAACTTATGCTTGTAGTTGGGGTCCATCAGACATTTCAGGTGCGGCAGGAGGTTATAGGGGACATAGGCCCACATCTCGGCGCCAAGTTCCGGAACATCTTCGCCGACAGCGGTTAATGTACCGCCGCTGTTTTCTATTCTGCAGTCCTCGGTAAGACAAAATGTCTTGGCTGTTTCGTCATAGAAACCGCCGTTTACTCCATGCAGGGTGCCGCCGTTGCTGCCGAAATAAATCATATGCCTGCGCTTATTATGGCGGGCGGCAAAAGGGGCATAGCTCCTATCCCGATAGATATTATGGAAATTTTCCTGCGGCCGGGTAACGGTCATCGGAGTGGAATGCACCACATCAGCCAACCGCCAGGTTATAGCAGGGGGTGTAGGATCTATAGCCCAGTCCCAATCAGGATCGAAACTGAAGTTCCTCTGCCGTGACCTGAGAGCAGGATTGGCCGGATCATCAAGTCCCCTGATCCATTCAATAATCGCGTCAACTTCCGCATTGCTGTCCACACCGAAGTCAAGCGGCACCGGAGCGCGGGAGGCGTCAACCGCCAAATTTTCCCAATCGGTGCCCGATTCAAAGGGCATGGCCTCAGCGCCGTCCACGATACCGTCATTGTCCAGGTCATTCCAGAAATAGACCAACCGCTTCCTCTCATTGGAAATATAGGCGCCCCGGTTGCTGATGATATCGAAATTCGCGCTGCTCGGATTCGGCGCCACCTCGGAGAGCCATTCCGCCGCCGACCACAGGTAATGCACTTCGTTTATTTCCTTGGTGGTTCCCAGGCAGGCGCCGGTAGTAGGATCGATCCCGCCGTTACATGCCCGTGTCCTGCCCAGATTCTCATCAAAAAAGAGCACGACTTCCTCATCAACGGCCGGATCAAATGTCCTATTGCCATTGGTGTCCTCATGCATGACCCCGGCAGCGCCGACCTGCAGGGAATGGACATCCCCGATCCAGGTCACGGTTTCACTGGCAAAGCGCGGCCAGAAAATGGCCTGGTACACCGCGCCCTCACCGCTCCGGGATGACGAAATAACCGAGGAAGCGGACCCGGAAGCCAGACCGGCCCTGATATCGTTAAATACCTTGCGCAGCTCTTCTTCCAGCCTTTCCGGATTTTCAGCCTTATAGAGCTGGCCCAAGGGATTGCTGGAAGCATCAAGGTCATAGCCGTTTTCCGCAGCTTCGGTGAGCTGTGACTCAGAATCACATTCGGCCGGGTTGGTCACATTGGACCGCAACGTACCGGTGGCAACAATATATAGTTTAATATTATCCCCGGTTACCGGCAGGTTGTTTTCATCCAGGAAGTTTGCCGAAGGATAGATAGAGGCATTATAGGCATAATATGCCAGGTCATCCAACAGGGTGGAGCCTGTCAGGCTGCCGCAGCCATAGGGGGCGTCGGCAGCGCCCTCGTCCTGGGCCGCGCCGCTGTTGGCCAGGCTTACCATGTCGGCATGCTGGTCTGCGGTTGAGGCGCCGTCGGTCAGGATGAGAATATTATTTTTCTGGCAATAGGCGGTTACCGGATCAATGGGCTGCCATAAGACCGCTGTATCGTGGGAAAGTTCCGTTGCCGGCGTTGCCCCATCCGGCAGAAATTGGCTCGATGTCCCACCGTCATAGGTAATATACAACTTGTTGGTCATGAAATCGTGGACAATGGCATCGGCCCCATACACAGTGTTTGACGCCCAGGCAGGATAGGAAGCAAAATCTTGGTCCATGATGCAGTCGCTCGCATCAAACCTGAGGCCGGTATTCTGGGTATAAAAGCCGATGGCATTGAAATAGGCCTCGGCCGTGGGCGTCCAGGCATCGGCCGCGATGTTGTTGATGCCGGTGACCAGCTGGTCGAAATGGGTGGCCCCTTTGCCGATATAGTTCACTATATGGGCGCCGTCGCGCTGGGCCGGGTCCGGGGCTGAAGCAGCGGTAATGGCCAAGCCTTTGTCCAGGAGGCAGTCATACATATTGGCGACATACCTGCCGCTGCCGACAGGCTTTTCAATTGATGCGCATTCCGAATAGGAACCGGCGTTAAATGCCATGGAGCCCATGCGGATTTCATTTTGATAGTCATGCAAAAGACCTGTGGGTGTGGTATTTACTTGGACCAGCCCCTTCATGGATATCAACGGATCACCCAACTGCGAGTCAATGGCGGAATCCATCAAGATTGCCGGCACATTATAGGTAGTGCCGGAGGCGCTCATGGCATCGGTCGGGTCGACCACCTCAGGATCAACCACATTGCCGCAATATTTTCTGATCGACTGGTCCACACAATCATCCGCGTCTGTAAACAAACCGCTTTCAGTGTAGTTCCCCGGAGCATCGTCGGTCCAGTCCACCGAACTTATGGTGGAGCCGCCTACCACAGGGCCGCAGGTCTCTTTAACCTCCCAACGCCCCGGGCTACCCTTACAGGTCCCCTTCGAGGCATTATAGTTGCCGTTGCAGTAATACCAGGTGCTGGATCCTGAGTTACAGAATGGTGACGCATGGGTATCTGAGCCTGGATCTACCAGATTTTCCGTGGGCACATCCGTCCCCGGCGTACAGGCATCCGGGGTACATACCGTGCCGCTCCCTGCTGCATAGGTGGGCTCCCAGCAGCGCCCCACATACCCTTGGCTCGAGCCATACACGCCGTAGCAGATATCAACTGCCTTCTGGGCATCCGGTGCATATTGCGCTATATAAGTCGCTTCATCGGGTGTTGGCGGCTTGGGCGGATTTTTGGCGTTGTAGACATCCTCGCAGTCGTTCTTCATGGAGTTGACTGTGCCGCTGCCCGGTTGAAAATTACCGTGTTTGTTAAAATACCAGCATTCCTGCATGATATGGTTAAAGGCGGTATGGGAGGCCATGCCGGCGCCGGTGCCCAGACAGGAGGTGGTGAGGGATTTTATGGTGCCCAAGCTGCCGCCGCCGGGGTCGGCAAACTCATCTATGGCCTTCTGGCAATCATCAGCCTGAAAACCGCCTGCGGTAACCGCATAGATTTCGATCTTGGTCAAATTCGTTGACAACGCATCGTTTTCCGCAATAACACCCAGGGTCAAATAGCTGGTGGCGCCGCCGGAGTCCGTTACCGCGGTCTGCTTGATAAAGGTCTTGTTCATACAACCGCGGGATTCGAGGATGAGATGAGAACCGTCATGTTTGCCGCCGGTGAGCACCTTTTTCTCAATATCAAACTTTGAGGAGGCGGCCCAGTTGAGGAATCTGCCGCTGGCGGCAAAATATTCCACCTGCTTTGGGGTTGCAGTCTCGTCGATTTTTATGCACAGGTCGACATTGCTGTATTTTGTCCCTGCGGCGGCGTTACAGTCAGCGGATGCTGAGGAGGTCACCTCAAACTCATCATCTCCGGCATCGTATACATACCATTGTCCTGTATCGAAATAGCCGACATACCCTGACGGCACCTCTTCCCAGTCCGTTACGCCGGTGTCATCGGCAACGCTGGTTCCACTTGCGGTACCGCCGGCTGCCGTTCTATACATCGAACCGCCGCTGCTGACCATGGCACCGGCCGCATACACGGCGCCGTTTGCCCAGGCCGGCGCCGCTGCCGTGCTCAGGATATAGGAATCATCATAACAATAGCCCTGTTGCGAAGCCACTTCAGGCACATAGGCCATGTCATACATACTGGCTGAATTGTCGATGATCATGAGCAGGTTCGGATCAACCCCTTCTGCCAGAAAGGGAGGATATGCCACCCCTTCCGAGCAGGCGTTGCCATGGGCAGCAGGCACATATACGCTGCCCAGTGCACAAAGAGATACAACAGAAAAGAAAATCGAAAGCCTTTTCCGTAAACGTGTCATGATGCCACCTCCTGTTATTTAATCCCTTCAACCTCAATATCCGAGATTGCTTGAAGTCTTCATTTACCCGTTAATAATAGACACACTCACCTTCCATACCGACAATATGAATCCATCGCAGCCATATGGTCTTGGCGCTGTTGTTTAAACCGACCCGGGTGGAATATATATCGTAGCCCAACCGCATTCCGCCGGTTTGGCCTATACCCAAGCCCTCATACCCGGCATGCATTTCATCGCTTATGATCTCATCCATGAGGTCAATATCAACCGGCCCGATGCTTAAATTAGTGTGGGGCGCCCCTGCGGCATAATCATATGGCATGTACATGGTTCTCGTCGTGTCGGTGGCCGGTGCCACCATGACCGTGCTGTATGCCATTTCCAGAGAATTCTGATCGATCAGCATATCTCCTATCCTCCGGTGAATTGGGGCACCGACAGGATAGTTTGCCGAGAATCCCATGGAGCAGTTGAAATTCTGCTCCAGCACCTCGGAACCGGCGTCCACGCCGCTGTCAGCCCGATAAAAATTTGTCTGTTCTGACTTGATGTTGGCCGCGATCTTGACGTCCGTGGTGCTCGATCTGTTCAGAAAAACGACGATCAGGGTGACCAGAATCAAGATGAGGAGCGCGACGTTTAACACGGAGCCCCTCTGATTATTGACCAGGAGTTGCTTTTCCATCATTTCACCATTTCTTTCAAAGTTTGCATGGAAATCCAGCGGTCTCGAAAAGCGCCGGTGCCCTTGGTAGTCCATTTCACATACACTTTGATGGATTTCGTATTGGGCATGGGATAGTCCTCAGCCACGTTATAGAAGACTTCATAAATGCCGTTTCTCCCAACAGGGCCGCTGGCAAAATCCTCACCAGCGCCATCCCGCAGATCCAACCCGAAATTCGGAATATCATCATCAAGGATGGCGTCCGGACCGGCGGGAGGCGCCTGCGGATTGTCATCGTCATCATCACTGCCGTCACCATCGGTATCTCTATCGCCAAAACCAT
>CALZHT010000022.1 GCA_945787445.1 uncultured Desulfobulbaceae bacterium | reverse complement strand
AATTTTGGGGCATAATACCAATATGCCAACCATCTAACAAGTCCATTGGCTTTGGGCAAGCTATTATTTATTCTGGAAAGGGAAAAGCCCCGGACTGAATCGGGGCCTTGGATGGATAGCAGCTAATTTTTACTTTTTATACAGCCTCAACGTTTGGTTTAAGCTGCTCCTTTTGGCGTCAGCTTGAAACCATTGGTTAACGATTTTTATTCCTTCCTCTTGAAAGCCTTATTTCCAAAAAGACGTACATCTTGATTCATAGCGAAAAACCGGGACTGTCCCAGTTTTCCATTATGTAAATAATTAATTTTATTCAAAATAATCAGAGTCTATTGTTTTTACGTGATAAGTACTTACGGTCGAAAGGCCGACACTATGTTCAATCATTAAATTGGTCAAACGTTCACCATCAATCAGGATAATTTTGTATTCTACCTGACCAACAAAATCGTAAACACTTTTGGGAAATGTTGACGTTGTAATGAAAATTCCCTTCTTCGCTTTTTTAGACGCAAGTGCTCCGGTAAAATCACGGATTTCTTTAACAGGAACAACGTTATCCCATCTCTTGGCCTGAAGATAAATGACATCAAGTCCAAGTTTGTCTTCATTAATTATACCGTCAATCCCACCATCTCCTGATTTTCCCATTGCTTTTCCAGCTTCTTTTCTCGATCCTCCGTATCCCATAGTGATGAGTAAATCTATTACAAGTTTCTCAAAAAAACTCGGTTTGCAGGTTTTTAAAATGCTAAGTAATTCTTTTGATAATTCAGAATGAAGTTTTTGATAGGCGTATTCGAGAGATTCTTCAGGGGTTTGGTCAGTAACGTCATCAAGTTGGGTCTGTGGTAGGATGTTTTTGTCTGATTTTGACCTTTTTATTGACTGAAACTCCACAAAATCCTCATACCTTGTGAGGAATTTAGAGGTGATTTCAGTTGGATTTTCTTTTAAGAGAGCAAGCCCCGTATCGCTTATTTTAAAATGGGCTCTTTTCGGCGATGTTAATAGATTTGCCTTTTTCAGGTAAGTTCTTGCCCAGCCCAACCTATTTCTGAAAATTGGTTGTTGCCCACTTGGCAATAATTCTTTTAATTCCTCGTCTGTTAATTTGAATTTTTTTGCCAAGGCATCATGAGTTTCACTGAGGCTGTGTTCCTTTTCATCTGCTAAATATTTGAGGAACGGTAGCATTATTTCTTCATACTTTGGAATCATATACATTCCTCATTTTTTGGTTACATCGTATAAGGTGAGACGCGGCAGGCCGCAGGCCTGACCGTCGAACTCTACAGCCTGGTTAGCACAAATTTTCATTCATACAGGCACTTACGGAAGCTCTGCTTCGAAATGCTTGATGAATGGCATGGCTGCACTCTCGATGTCTGTTTTCTTGGTCGTGTCGTAGCCATTATCGACACAGAAACTTCCATACGTTTCAGTGATATCTTTACCTTCCGAATCCACAACTTTCTTCAAGATTGCGGAATCTTTTCCATCATTCGCATATTCCATATCTACACTTATGACAATTTTTGACATTAACCCTCTCCTTATTCAATTCAGTGTGGACCCTACATTATTCTTCCTGGGCGATCAATTAAGAGTGCTAACGGGGCTGCGGATTACAATCCGCAGCCCCGATGGCTCGGCGCGCAGCGTCCGAGCCATCAAGTTATTCTACAGGCCTGTATATCAGGTATTTTTTAATGATATACAGAAATCTGCGGGGCTCTTTGGCTTGAACATACATCCTCGCAAGTTCCAACTGATGCCAATAATAACAGCCAATAGCTATTGTTTCGGAGTTGATGATTGATTCTGAATTTCTGTTACAGATAAAATAAATCTGTCCCAGATTTTTGCTAATTTTACCCTCTTATAACTGATTTATCATTTCCAAAATCTTAGAAGAGTGTTCAGCTTTATATGTTTCAAAATAGCGTACAATTACTTTCTGGTCCTTAGTGAGATTATCAATATATTTATTAAAATACTCTTTTGAGAGAATTCCATTTTTTTCATATTCATCAATAAAAGAATAAAGTGCTAAAGTTTCAATTATAGCTTTTTCATAGTGTGGTAATTCCATGATATCCCCTTGAATTATACACTGACAGATTATCGTGGCATTATTTTGAATAACAAGGCAGATTTACTTATTGTTTAATTTTGACTTATGCCAATAACCTAGCAAGCAAATATACTTCCTACAAGCTTTCATTTAATCTGGAAAGGAAAAGGCCTTTGTGTAGACGAAAGCCTTTAAAGGATAGCAGGAAGTTACAGGTAACGGCTTGGTTGTGGGGCCGCGTTCACTAGCGGCCAAACACCAACCAAAGGTTATATGCTGATTTTGTTCTGTAGCATTTGAAGTTCCTCTACATCTCTCCACCACATAGATTTTAGCTGATAATGCTCCCAATCTGTTTCTGGACTGTTTTCAGTCCCTATTCTCTCCGATAATCTTGATTTAATTTCGTATAATTTATCAAAAATCTTCCAAGGAATTAAATCTTCCGCATCTTTTCCCTTTAGTTCAGAAATTTTTAAATCGTTTGGGTCCATTAATTCATATAATTTACATTCCTGGGCAATCACCAGGAAGTCTCTTGCAGCTTCTAATGTAAGGGAAAATATCGATAATTCCCAAAAACCCTTACAATCAGAGCTACTATCAAAAACATACTTTTCCCAAATTGGAAGGCGTTCTTTTTCCCATAATTTTCCGCCTTTTTCAGTGAGACCTACGAACGAAACAATTTGATTATTTTTAGGAAATACGGTCAGCTTTAACCTCATTAGACCATTGCTTACGAATCTTTCAATAGTGTCTTTTAATTCTCCCTCATCAAGGTCATGGCTTGGGTAGTTAAAATGCCATGAGAACTCCTCACCTTTTTTTAAAGCATTGACCGGGGCATTGCAGTCGAATAGCACATCAAAGATAATTAGTTCATCATCAGACAATTCTGTCTTATTGGTACGTTTTATTTTCTCTTTCATTTTATCAATAAAACTTGATAACTTTTATTTTGGTTTCAATTTATGCCAACATTGCTTACCAGTGCCGCTCATTTCATAACTAAAGATTGATTCCGGATTTCTTTAATATAGAAAAATAAATCTGCCCCAATTTCCGATAATACAAGAAGTATATTTGTCGTACGTATTTTTGCCTATTGATTTGTAGGGAGGCTCCTTTTAAATGATTGTCAAATCTACTCTGATCATTGCCTTACGTTCAGCTAAAGGTAACTGGACTCCTCTATTTTACTTTACCGCGTATAGCGCCTGATCCAGGTCAGCGATAATATCGTCCGGGTGTTCCGCCCCGACACATAACCTGACCATATTCGGTGGGATGCCTGCCAACGATCGCCCTTCTTCGCCTTGCTGCTGATGGGTGGAGATGGCGGGTATAGTTGCTATACTTTTGATTCGGCCTAAATCGGTTGCCCGCCATATTCGTTGCAGGCCATCAAAAAAGAGTCGGGCCTTATCTGCCCCCCCTTTAACGCAGAATGACATTAAATGACCATAGCGGTTTGTCGGTTTGCCGTATTGCTCATCATGTTCAGCATCTACGAGCCACATGTATCTGCTGGCCAAATCATGTAATGGATGGTCTTTTAAGCCAAGATATTGAACACTTTCCACTTGCGGATGTTTTTTGAGATATTCGGCCACTTTCATGGTACTGCGGCTCATCAGGTCGATTTTAGATCGCAGAGTTCGCATGTCGTTCAAAGTCATCACGGCCTGCAGAGGATGGAGATTGGGACCGAAATCCCTGTTTTGTAAATATTTGATATGCAGAGAAAAATCTGCTTTCAACTGCTCATTATCAATGTTAGTAATAAGATTTTTGCGAGCGATAACCGCGCCGCAGATACCAAAACCACTTGAAGTAAGGGTCTTGGTAGCGGAATGAACCACTATGTCGGCGCCGTGGCTGATTGGGCGTAGCAGAGCCGGTGTAGCAATGGTCGAATCGACAATTAAAGGCAAATTGTGGGCATGGGCCAAATCCGCAACCGCCTTGATGTCAAAAAAACCCAACTGGGGGTTGCTTGGCAATTCACCATACAAAAAGCGGGTGTTCTGGTCGATATTTTTTGTCCATTCATCAATATCTGTGGCATCTTTGATCCAGCGGCATTCGATATTTCTTTCCTGCATCAGCCGGATAGAGAACTGCTGATAGGTCCCACCATAACATTGAGAAGTGGCGACAAAGTTGCGCGGCTCGTAAACGTCTTTTTTCATCACCAGAAAAGGCTGGACAGCCGTCATAATAGCCGCCATTCCAGACGAGGTAGAGCAGCATGAAGTTTCACCATTAAAGCCGTAACCTTCAAGTAATGCCAGGGTCCATTCATAATAATAGGTCGAAGGGTTGGCAATTCTCGAATATGCCCATGTCGGGATTTTATAGGCCAAGGCAGCCGCCATTTCATCAGAATCACGATAGGCCTGCGAGGTGCTCATGAATATTGGCTCGATAATTGAGCCCTGATAATCTTCGATCGCTTCCGTTACTTCGTATAGTCCATGCACTGCAATGGTGTCGAATTTCCATTTTTTAACTACATTTTGGATGTATTTATCACGCCGGGCCAGATACTTATCGCTATGCTCTATGTAATGCTTCATCCCCGGTGTTATTTCAACATCATCATTCATTGACATGGTATTTATCCTTGCTCATTTTTTAGGCGCAGGTCTCAAAATTATGTTGCGATTATCTTTTTCGGGTTCTTATTATCACTTAATTTAAGACCTAACGAGGCATTTTATTCGTTCAACGCCGAACGTCACAAATCACCGGAGGCAAATAGCAGAACGAATCGGCGCTTTTTGCCGTCCGAGTTCCAGGAAAAGGCACCAGTTACCCGGCACCCTCCCCACAGACCCGGACTTGAAGATTTCCCTCATCCGGTTCCTCGGTTCTTACTCTTTGACCGAGCAAGAAACCAATCAGGCGACACCCCGATTGGCGCATAACTTTGCTGCCCGGCTCAGATATTATGGACTATGCGCGGCAGAGGCAGCGGAAACGCCTTTCGCAGATCGTCGAACAATACCGTTCCCTTGTGACTGCGGCGACTGAGCCACCGCCGCCACGCCTTCGTAATCTTTGGTATTAGTCACTGTTTAAAAATCTCAGAATACGCGTATTTATGATTTCAGGCTGCTCCATTGTCAAGACATGTCTTGCTTTTGGAATAATTTCGGCTGTGAGATCAGGCATCAATCGTTGCGCACGGTTTATTGCTTTTTTCGGATTATAAATCTTCTCCCCGGCACCGATTAACAGCAGGGTGGGCAGATCGATCTGCTTCAATTCCTCGTCTGTAAACACTGTGGGAAACATAATGGCCGGCAAACAATATCTCGTGACCATCTCCATAAGATGAATAAATGTCTCTTCAAATACAGTACCCTTTGCCGCTATCATCTTAAACACAGACCGTGCGGAAGGACGAAACGGAAGTGGTATACGTAATGCAAGATTCGTCAGCAAACTCATAGGATAGATTGAGGCGGCAGGGGCCAGCAATACGATTTTCTGCAACCGATCCGGATAAGCCAGTGCCATGTTCAGTGCTAACCAGCCCCCATAGGAATGTCCCAGCAAGGAGCCCTTTTTGATGTTGAGCCCGTCAAATACTTCTCTTAGCCATTCAGCATAATCCATTCGTTTTTCCATCAAACATTCTGCAATGCTTTTCCCAGCATCTCCAATCGCATCCACGGCATAGACACGATGATTAGCGCTTAAATCGGCAATGTTGGCGAACCAGGCAGTTGAGCTCAGACTGGCAGCGTGCAAAAAAACCAGGGGATGACCATCGCTCGGTCCACTTGCGTTGACATGCGTAGAGCCAAACCTGGTTTGTATATCAATGGCATCATAGGGCACTGTCCACAGGGAAAACATGGCCTCATAGGCTGCCATATACTTTGCGCGGCCCTCAGGTGTGGTATAAATAGGCAATTTCTTTTTCATGGTGGCTCCTAAACCTTTCATGTCCTTAGCATCAATCTACACCTTTCACACTGATATTACCATTAATGGATCCCAAGTCGATCAATCCTTCCCCGGCGCCTAATGTCCCGGTCACCAATTGATTGGTGCGCACTACAGCATCAATTTCGAGATTAAAAATTCTAACCAAACCATTATTGACCGAAGCGGCAAATTCCGCCGAAGTTGAGGTCGGGATGCTGAGATCAATATTTCCGTTGATAGTAGACATTCTGATCTCACCGTCTAAGGGCAGGACCATAGTGCTGTCGATACTTCCATTGCCAAGGCTTACCACGACGCCGGCAGATATAATATTTACTAAAGAGACATTGCCATTTTCTGAATCGACCTTGAGCCGATTCTGGACATTGAGAACACTGATGTCTCCATTGATGAGGGTCACCTCGGTTTCCAGGGCGCTGGGAAGTATAATATGGTAATCGACAAGGTACCTACGCCTCAGTATGTTTTCCGGCTGAATAGTCTGAATCAACACCTCGTCGATTTGGTCGGTGACCAGAATCTCCAAATTATTCATATTCGCTTCAGCGTCTTCCAAACTATCCGCCAGTGCCCATTTCTGTGCTATCACAGTTACTGAATTGATATCATCCCGACCCTCGATTTCGATATTTCCATGGACTGCTTCAAGACGAATTCCCGTATGGTTTACCAGCGGCAATTCAGTAGTAAAAGTTTCTTTCGCAAAAAATTGAGGTTCAGCATTTGGGAAGTTAAAACCATCGCTGTGTACGGTGAAATTACTTTCAAAGCCACCCCCATCACAGGCTGTCAGCAAAACCAGGATAAGGATCAATCCTACGGTACATTGAACAAATGTTGTTGCTTTCATAATAAATCCTCCTTCTCGTAGGTTGGTATTATTTATTGACAGACGTTTTGACCTCAGACTTCGTATCCCTTCCCTATTTGCTTGTAATGACTTCATGATTCCTCCTTAACAAGTTGAAGTTTATGGGATTTAGTTCTAATCCTCTTGGATCGGCTCTATGCGTTCCACTCTCAGCAGCGTCAAATTCAAGTCACGTATTCGGATAAGCAATCCATGCAATGCTGCTTGATCTGCAACCGGACCGGTAAGAATTGTGTTGTCGCCTTCCGTGGAAATCGCCATTTGCGCAAACCAATCTGACCATTTATGGTCGAGGCGCCCTTTCAATTTGATCCTGTAATCTGTTGAACCATGATATTTGTGCGGGTTTGTCATGGAAATATCTCCTGTTGCCTGCGCACCAAAAAGCGGCCCGGCACACGTTCATACGATACTTCGACTTTTTTAACGTTGTTTACAGAAAATATAGGAAATCAGACGCGATCGGTCATCACACCAAGGGGTGATTTTAAGGGGTGATTTTTTAAATCAGAATTGAGATTTGGTAGAACCGATCACGGGGTAGACATTACTTCGGAATTACAAGGAAAAATAATGTAAGCGATCACAGGAACCACATCTTCCCACGATCGCACTTACCCGCATAGGGAGCTATAGCGAACAATCGCGCTTGTACTAATCTGCGGTTCCTGTGATCGCTTACGATTTAGTAGATGAAATTAGAAGGGGGCAAAAATTAGGAATGCCGCTGATTTGCACCCTCTGGGAGCTATAAAAGTCCCAGTTCTTTTGCTCGAGAGATGGCCTTGATACGGCTGTTGACGTTAAGTTTGCTGTTGATGTTCTTGGTGTGGGTTTTTACTGTATTTAAGGAAATAAAAAGTTTATCAGCGATTTCCCGGTTCGATAATCCTGTTGCGATGAGGTATAAAACCTCTAATTCGCGCGCGCTTATCGGATCCATTAGACCTTCGATTTTTATTGGTGCGGCTGCTTTAAAGACGGACGATAGCTTTTTTGCATAGGATAGAGAAAAGCCGGCTGTGGCAACTTCATGATCCCGCTTTTTGACCGTGACAATTTCTTCCAGCAATTCAGCCACGGGCTTTCCTTTGCTCACAAAGATCATTATTAATCCGCCAGGCTCAGCCAGCGATAAGGCCGATTTCAACTCAGCAACAGCAGCGGCTTTATCTTGCTTTGCCATAAAAAGCAATGCTCTCATCAGTCGCATCTCAATCATCATATAGATGCGATCACCGGCCTTGGCATTCTCAATTAAACGCTGAAGCAATCGATCAGCGTCATCCAGTTTATTTTGAGCGATGTGAATATGAGCCAGGGCGATATACTCCACCTCATTTGAACCATCCAGCTTATCATCAATAGTCAATCCGCTTTCTTGCGCCCATTCTAAGGCTTTATTCAGGTTGCCGCTGCCCAGCCAAAAAAACACATTGAGAGCAGAAATTGCGTTGGTAATCCAGGGGGGAAGCGCAAAATTTCCGGCGCGCTCATTTATATTCTCCATTAATTGTAAGGCACCGGTAATATCCATCCGATACATTAATGCCCTCAGTAAACCAAGTTGGCAGCTTGCCAGGATCACTGGATCACGGCCTAATTCACTGAGTTCAATACCTTTATGGATCAGGCGAATCCCTTCGTCCATATCGTTCCATTCACAAAAAATCATGCCCAAATTTGCATAAAGGGAGCCTGCTATTCCGGTTTGTTCAATGCCATTCTCAATCGCAAGATTCAGCAACTCCAGGATACTATCTCTGGCCTCCTTTAACTTGCCGCGCTTATAAATGATTGATACCAGACAACTTCCGGCGAAGATATGATAATAAACATTGCCGGCGGCTTTGCTCATCTTCATCGCCTCAAAAAAAACCTGCTGTGATTCATCCAGCTTGTCCGAACCATAGCCCATGCCCAATGTCGTGGCAGCCACACTTCGCCAGTTTAAATCCTGCTGGGGGAGCAACTTCAGCGCCTGACTTGAGAGGTGGATTGTGCGGGAGAGATCACCTGTACGTGTTGCCATGTAAGCACGAATAACCGCGATCCTTCCCAGCAAGCCCTCCTTGTTCAAGTCAGTGCTTGAAGTTGATTCGAGCAATTGCTCGGCACCTTGCAGTCTCTTTTCAGCATCATCCAGGTAGCCGCTTTTAAACAATTCCCGGGCATAAACGATACAAAGCTTTGGATTCGCGCTTATTTTTTCATCCGGCAGCTTTTTAAACCATTGCAGCAACCGACTTTCCCGGGCGCGATCCCAATCGATTTCAGCAATTTCTTCTATGAGCTGAACTGCCCCGGCATAATCCTGCGCAGCAAGCGCATGCTCAACTGCTTCGTCCTTAAAACCATTTTCAGCGAACCACTTGCTTGCCCGGCGATGGAGTTCAGACACCAGATCTCCCTGGTTCCTGCGTAATCGCAGTTCGAGCAAATCCGCAAAGAGATGATGGTAGCGATACCAGCTGCGTTTGTCATCAAGCGGGACAACAAACAGATTGGCCTTTTCCAGAGTATCCAACACCTGCTGACTGTTTTCCTGATCAATGACGGCATCGCAGAGCGGGCCGCACAGACGCCCCAATATGGAGGTTTGCAGCAGAAATTTGCGCAGGTCCTCGGGTTGACGACTCAGCACTTCTTCGGTGAGATAGTCAGCAATATAGCGATTATCTCCTTTGAATCCATTGATGAAACCTGATGGATCTTTGCGCCCTTGCAGCGACAGAGCTGCCAACTGCAAACCGGCAACCCACCCTTCTGTGCGCGTTTCGAGTACCTGAACATCCCGGGTTGAGAGTTGCAAGTTTACGTTTTGATTGAAGAAGTTGGCGGCTTCATCGGCCCTGAAACTAAGATCAGCAGCACGCAGTTCAGTCAGCAGGTTCTGACTGCGTAACCGGGCTAGAGGCAAGGGAGGGTCCGAGCGGGTGGCGATGATCATGTGCATCTGTGCAGGCAGGTTTTCAAGAAAAAACGCAATCATGTCGTGGATTGGCCGGGCATCGACCAAATGATAATCATCAACAACAAGCGCCAGGTCTGTTGCAATACCGCTTATGTCATTGAGCAGATTTATAAGAATGGATTCGATGGGTGGTGCTTGGGGCGATTGCAGCATGGTCAAAGCGGCTTTACCAACACCGGCCTCAAGGCTCTGAAGCCCCAGGATGACATAGGTAAGGAAATGCAGGGGGTCATTATCACCTTTGTCCACAGAAAACCAGGTTGCCGGTATTTGATGCCTGTGGATCCAATCGACTACCAGAGTGGTTTTCCCAAAACCGGCCGGGGCGGAGGTCCAGGCGTGGTCGTGAAATCCATCCTGAGCGCAGCGGAGGGACATTGAGTTTTGTTCTTAATGGAGTAAGGTGTTCTATTTCATTCATTTCATGTCTGTCTAAATTAGGGTAACACTCCACCCGTAGAATTCAATGAGAATTCTTAGCAAAAAAAGTGTTGCAATTGAGTCAGAAGAAAAAGGAGGGAAAAGTAGGCAATGTTTGCATAAACTGATACTTTGTATCATTCCTAAATGACGTAAAATAACACTTAGAAAATCTACTCCATGTTAGGTTTTACAAACTTATAGGATATATTTTTGGTGAATTCCACCTAAAATGACCAAAGTAAATTATGAGAAATACTTATGAAAGCGATCGTTCAAAACGAGTACGGCTCACCGGATGTCTTCGAACTCAAGGAAATCGACAAGCCGGTGGTCAAGGATGACGACGTGTTGGTACGCGTTCACGCAGCTGCCCTCCACGCAGGTGACTACTTCGTCATGAGAGGCGTGCCGTATGGCGTGCGCATGGTTGCCGGGTGGCCCAAACCAAAGAACTATATTCCGGGATTCGATGTGGCAGACGGGCAAGGGCACCTGCGCCGAGTATGTGTGTGCCGGAGAGAATAACTTCTTACCGAAGCCGGCCAACCTCACGCTTGAGCAAGCCGCGGCCGTACCTACCTCCGCACTCACTGCCCTCCGCGGTCTTCGTGATGCGGGAAAGGTACAGCCAGGACAAAAGGTCTTGATCAATGGTGCGTCGGGAGGGGTGGGTACATTCGCCGTGCAGATTGCCAAGGTGTTCGGAGCTGAAGTGACCGGCGTCTGCAGCACGAGAAACGTGGACATGGTCCGATCGATCGGTGCAGACCATGTCATTGATTACATCCAAGAGGACTTCACGCAAAGTGGGCAGCGCTACGATCTCATCCTCGATCAAGTGGCGAACCACTCGTTGTCAGGCTGCAGACGCGTGCTCACCCCCCAGGGGACTCACATACCTAACAGCGGCAATAGCGGCACGGGTTACGTTGTCAAGGCGCTCGTGGTGTCATTGTTCGTGCGCCAGCAGGGACGCCCGTATATTGCGATTCCGAACAATGAGGACCTTGTTGTTCTGAAGGAGCTCATTGAAGCCGGCAAGGTCACTCCGGTCATCGACAGAACATACCCGTTGCACGAAACCCCTGAGGCTTTCCGGTATCTGGATAAAGGTCACGCCCGAGGAAAGGTAGTTATAATTTTAGAACATAACAACAAAACCTAACAATATGCTGTGCCCGACCACTATTCTGCTGCGCTTCATAGCGGCAAGTAAAGTTGGTCGTTATGTGTTGTAAGAAACCGCCTAAAATTTCGGTGTATCACTTTAATTCCAAAGAGGTGACATTATGGAAAATCAGAAACCAGCATACTTGATCGCCAGTTCTTTTATGCCAGTGGGACATGCTTCAATAACCCCATATTTTGAGGCCGCGCATCCATTATTTGAAAAGGCTGGTGCAGAAGTTCTGGTTGCAGGTGAGGCTGAGCAAAAAATGCACCTATTTGAAGGTGAATGGGCTAAAGATGCATCATTAACCATTTTTAAGTTTCCTTCAATGGAAGCTCTCTTGGCTCATTGGCATTCTCCGGAATACCAAGAAATAAAACATCTCAGGACAGATGCTATTAAACCAAATTTTACATTAGCCGTGGATGGTTTCGGCGGTTTTACTGATCTCACATACAGATAACTTCGCGCTCCAGCCGACCGCCCGACCCGGGGCTTTTGGGGAATTTCACGCTCAGTGCGGGCGGGCGTCGGCTAATCTTACGAGTTAAAGGTAAAAAAATAATGAAACAGGAACAAGTGAAGAAGCACTTTGCCAAACAAGCTGATGAGTATGAGAAATTAATGGTAAAGCTTGTTCCTCATTATCTCGAACAACATCAAATCATTTATAACCTGCTCCCTGAAGTGGACAAAAGCTATCGCGTTCTAGATTTAGGCTGTGGAAATGGAATTTTATCAGAATTGGTTTTCCAGAAACTCCCTAACTCTTTTGTGGTTGGCTTCGATTTGACCGAAAATATGCTCAATGCATTTAAGAAAAAACTGTCAGACCATTCTGGGAAATTTGAATTAAAGCTGGGAGATTTCCGCACAGACTCAATTGGCAAAGGTTATGACATAATAATGGCTGGCCTTACCCTACACCATCTTACTTGGGAGGAGAGAGAAAAAATGTATCAAAGTTTGTACACCGCACTAAACACAGGTGGACTTTTTCTGGCCAGAGACATAATTATTGACGAAGATCAAACTGTCATGAAGAAACACTATTCATACTGGAAAAAATTCATGAAATCCCAAGGGGAAGATCCAGAGTTTTGGTATTCAAAGCATATTGAAAAAGACCACCCAATGACCCTTACCGACCATTTTGCTTGGTTGAGGAAAGCAGGCTTTTCCAAGGTAGCTTGCCAATGGCGGCTTTACAACTTCGCTATCACAACTGCAGAAAAATAAAAAACCTTTATTCGAGTCAACCAGACCGGAAGAGGCTAAGTCAATTCAACATCTTTTCTGAAGCCGGCTGGTCACCCTTGACGTATACGTCACAAGAATTAAGGAGATAGCAATGGCAAATCAAAATCTATTCATATGGCACGAACTTGTAACTCCCGACCAAAAGTTAAGCGGTGCATTCTTTAGTGAGTTGCTGGGCTGGGACCTTAAGGAAGTCGATGCCGCGGAATTCGGCACTTATACGTTATTCCAGAAGGAAGGACAAGATGTGGCAGGAATGATGAACCCTACTCCTGACACTCCTGGCAAAGGCGCCTATTGGCATTCATACATAGCAGTAGAAGATGTTGACCGTTGCGCAAAACATGCCCTGGAACTTGGCGGTAAGGTATTAGTGCCCCCTCACGATATTCCGGATGTTGGTCGTGTTTGTATTGTTTCTGATCCAATTGGCGCATTTACATATTTAATGAAACCAGTTTGAGAGTAATGTATAACAACGCATCAACCAGGACTGGCAATTCCACTGCGCTCCATTGCCTACTGGTTATAAGGTTAACTACGAATAAAACAAGGGCTACATAATGATAATCAAGCATCGTGGATATGAACCTCAGATTGACTCTTCAGCCTATGTTGCGCCTCCATTGGCGGGAATACCATTGTTTCTGAAAATGCCGTTATAAGAGCCACGGCAGAAGGAAATAAAGATCATGCTGTTGATATTGGCGAAAATGTATTTGTTGGCCCGCATTCCACAATACTTGGGGCAACACTGGAACCTTGCTCTTACATCGCTACTGGTGCAACCATATTACAAGGAGCAAAAATAAGTTCAGGTTCTGTGGTTACGGTAGGTGCCTTAATCCATGGAAATACTGTAATTCCGAAAGATTTCTTTGTTCCCCCTTACATGATGGCAGTTGGAGATCCGGTTCAACTCTTCAGCCCAGACCAAAAGCAAGAAATCGGCAAGGCCATAATGTCGGTTGGTTTTGCCAAGGTTGCCTTCAACATAGATGTATCAGGTAAATCAAAGGCAGAAATTTACAAAGAAACTACCCTGGTGCGATCGAAAGAATACGAGGCACATTTCTCAGACCAGGTAATAGAATAGGTAGGGCAAGGCACAAACTATCAACTATCTGCTTTGGCAGCAGGTCTGACAGGTCTTGGTGTCAGGTGAACATCGCGTTCAGTGTAAAAAAATAATAGAGAAGCAAGGTGCAAGACCATTATAAAAAGTTTGACCTCACCAATAAGATTGCCGTTATCACCGGGGCAAGTGAAGGAATCGGTCGTGACATGGCAGTGCCGACATTATTATTTGCAGCCGTCGTGAACAGAAATTATTGGAAGTAAAAGAAACCGCAGAAAAAACAGGCCGCAAAGTAGAAATTTACGCCCTTGACATTCAGAACGTATCTGAAATTGAAGGATTAAAGATTTCTCCCAAACTTGATACCCAGTTTCCGCATACGATGTCTTAGGGTTCCAGGATTAATTCCAAGAAGTTCAGCCGCCCCATTATTACCTTCTACTCTACCATTTGTAATTTTTAATACTCTGCGAATATGATCGGCGGTTACCTGGTCAAGGTTATATGACTCATTAGTATCCGAGTCAGAAACTGCCGGACCTTTTGATTCTTCTTGCGGCCCTAAGTTGGAAAAGGAAAGAGGCCCATCTCTATTAAGAATAATGGCACGTTCCACTGCATTTTCGAGTTCTCGCACGTTTCCAGGCCAATGATGGGCCATCAGCTGATCATAAGCCCTTGGGGTAAGAATGGGAATTGCAGCCAGTTTTAAATCTCGGGATTTTTTATGAATAAAATGTTGGACCAGGCTTGGGATGTCTCCGCTTCTTCTCTTAAGAGGTGGAATGTCAATAGGGAAGACTTGAAGCCTGAAGTATAGATCCTCTCTGAATTTTCCTTCCCTGATCATGGCCTTCAGATCACGATGGGTTGCCGCAATAACCCTGATGTCAACCTTTATGGGATCTGTACCGCCAATTCGTTCAATTTCCTTTTCCTGCAATACTCTCAGTAATCTGACCTGGGCTTCAGGCGAAAGTTCGCCAATTTCATCAAGAAATATCGTGCCGCCATTTGCCCTTTCAAATCGTCCCCGTTTCTGGTCAATGGCACCGGTAAACGCCCCTTTCTCGTGGCCGAAAAGTTCACTGTCCATAAGGGTTTCAGGGATAGCGCCACAATTCACCTTAATGAAAGGCCCATCGCGCCTCAGAGAGGCATTGTGGATTGCACCGGCAATAATCTCCTTGCCCACACCTGTTTCTCCCTGCAAAAGGACAGGGCTTGAAAGAGTAGCAACGCTTCGAACCTTTTGCATTACATCCTTTAAGCCAAAATCAGCACCGATTATCTCGCTGCCGCTGATTTTTTGAAGTTCTTCCTGAAGGTATCGGTTGTCATCAGCCAGGAGATCCTTGAGTTCGAGAAGTTCTGTGTAACGGCGGCTATTGGACAGAGCAATAAAAAAGGGTTTCTTTAACTGTTTCATTAGCCTAAGGTGTTCATCGTTAAACTTATTCCAGCCATGAGCCCAAAGAGCCACTGATCCAACCCAGAGGCCTTCAACGATCAGACGTACAAGTATTACAGAGGATTTGCCTTTTCCCATGGCCATGAGTATTGGTTTTGCAATAGGATGCTCTTCCGCCCGGTTTTCGACAAAATCTTCCAGCTGACTTATATCCTCCAGTATAGCTCTTAATTCAGGGGGGTAGGCAGCCTGAAGATTAACAAGGTGGCCTCCAGAATTATCGGCATGAGTATTAAGGGTTACTGTTCCTTTATTAGGATCATAGAAAAGAAGTGCTGCTTCCTCTGCCTGTATATATTCCTGCAGGAATAACAGGCTTTGCCACAAGGCTTTTTCAATATTGAGACTGCCGCAGATTCGCATTGTAGCTTCCCAGAAAAAATTCCTGTCATAAAGATTAAGTTCACTGCGGTGCTTAAGAGTGTTGGATAACGCAATTGTGAATGGGTCTTTTAACAATGAAATCAAGCGCGCATGTTCCTTGTTTAATTTTTCTTCCCCTTCAGTAATGCAAACCAGATGACCAACCACCAGTTCTTCAGACTGAAGAGGCATAACCATCAGGGAAGTGCACGGGACATCATGAAAGTCAAGCATTTCCCGGCTTATCGCACAGCTGTCCGGGGTCTCAAATATATACACACCATATGCTTCCGTCATTTCTTCCTGGGTGCATTTTTTTGCTTCCTCTGAAAGTGTTGTCAGGTAATCCACGGCAAGGCACTCGGCGGCAGTGGCTATTGCTATGGTTCGCATGGCGTCTTGGCTTTCGTCAAATCGTTGTAAAATAATTCTGTCCAGGGGTAACGATTTACGCAGAAATTGGAGACAGGATCCTAATGCCTTTTCAATTTCCAGGCTGCCACAGATCCGCATGGTAGCCTCTCGGAAAAAATCATTGTCGTCAATATGCATTTCAATCTCTCCAGTGGTATCGCGGTTATTTGATGAAGGAAGCATCCGTCATATTTGTCAGTTAAGCACAGTTCTGTGAAATATGACAGCACAAACTGACATATTTAATAGATATTGGGCAGAATAATATTTTATTGGCAGCCCACTTCAAATGTATCTGCTTAGTATTACATGAAATATTTTATTTATTGTAAACTGGCACGTAAGTTGCCTTATGAAAGTCTGAAACAGCATTACGAAAATGAAAACTCCATGGAGACATATGATGATATGGATGGAATTTATCAAAGTTCAAACAGCACGGTCAAATATTGCCGCAATTTTACAGAACTTTGTATCGGAGTGTAAAAAATGTCATGGATTGGTTGATGCCAAAGTATTTGTTCATACACTTGTTGACGATTGTTCACTCTGTTTGCTTTGGGATACCAATCGGCTTGAACCGCAGGGGAGCAGTGTTGGTTTGCATCTGAGCAAAACCTTAAAAAAATATGGATTGGTAGACCACTCGGTGTGGATAGAAAAGGAGTAAGCGATCACAGGGTGGCGCATATGCTTTGTCATCGGATTACTCACATAGACGGGCTATAGACTCGTAAGCCTCTTTCGCGCCTCTACACCACCCTGTAATCGCTTACGAATAAAAACAGTAAAAGTCCAATACTTAGTTTATTCCCCTTGATCAGTTACAAAAAGGATGAAGTAAAGGAGAAAATATCATGAAAGGGAATCAGAAATCACCAACAGAGATTAGCAAGCTGGTATTACAAAAAATACTGGCAAAGATGCCGTTGCTGTTCCTCGTTGCCCTGATTGCCGGAATTGTCGGACTGTCTGGGACGATAAAGGCGGAAAAGGCACGAATGACAGCTGAAAAAAAAGAGGCCATCACACAGGAGCGTCCACCAGCCAATGTTGTACTGCTCGAGGTGTCCCCCACTACGATTCATGACCGGATCAATCTGCCGGGTATTATAGAGCCGTGGGAAAAATTGAGCGTGCTTGCCAAGGTTCACGCTATGGTCGTTGAGACTCCGGTCAAAGAGGGAGACAAGGTCACGAAAGGTCAGGTAATCGCCCGCCTCGATCCTGTTGACTTCCGCATCGCTCTTGACAGTGCCAGAGCCACCTTCGAACTGGCCGCGGCCGATCAGAAGCGTCTTGGCACCCTGTTTGAGCAGGGAGCAATTGCCCAGGCCGAGATGGAAAAGCTGGAAGCCCAGGTAAAAACCAGCAAGGCGGCCTTGGAGAATGCCGAACTCATGCTTTCCCGATGCACAATCACAGCGCCGATTTCCGGGGTGATTCGGCGCCTGGACGCAAAAGTTGGTCTTTTACTGAATGTTTCCGACCCGGTGGCGGAAATTCTTCAAATTGACAAAGTAAAGGCCGTGGTCGGCATCCCGGAATCGGATGTGGCGTTGGTCCGTAATATTCAAGATGTCACCCTGACTATCCAGGCTTTGAATAATAAAGAGATAGTCGGCCGTTCTCATTATTTGGCCAGTTCGCCGGAAAACGGCGCCAGACTCTACAGGTTGGAATTGGCCATTGATAATAGTGACAACCTGATTCTGCCCGGCATGTTTTTCAGAGCGCATGTAGTGAAAAAAGTCTTCAAAGACGCAGTTGTCCTGCCGTTATATACGGTGATCAAACGGCAGGACCGCCAATTCGTATATGTGGAGGAAAATGGTGCGGCCCGGCAACTGCCGGTCGATTACCAAGGGACTCTTGCCCGGCAGCCGGGTTGTTGTTGAAGGCCACCGGGACATTGATCAAGGCCACAAATTAAAAATCGTCCGGGTAATCAGCGATCCCCAGGAGGCGCTGCTATGATCATCTCCGATACCGCTGTTAAAAAGTCTGTCACCACAATGGTGCTTGCCGTGATCATCATGGTCTTCGGGGTCTACAGTTACCTGATACTGCCCCGGGAAAATGAGCCGGATATAACCATCCCTTATGTCTTTGTCTCCACAAGCTATCGGGGCGTTTCGCCAACCGATATCGAGACTGCAGTCACTATTGAGATTGAGAAAAAACTGAAAGGACTGGATGGTATAAAAAAAATCCAGTCTGTCAGTTCCGAAGGACTCTCTTCGATAAATATTGAATTTGTCACCAATACGGACATTGACAAGGCCCTTCAGGATGTCAAGGACAAGGTGGATGAGGCAAAGGGCGAACTGCCTGCTGATCTTGAAAATGATCCGGCCGTCTTTGAGGTGAATCTGTCGGAAATGCCGATTGCGGTCTATTCAATCTCCGGCACCTGCGGTCTGCCTTGCCTGAAAGATATTGCTGATGATTTAAAGGATGAGATTGAGGCTGTGCCAGGTGTCCTGGAGGTCGAGGTTACTGGCGGACTTGAGCGTGAGATCCGGGTGGAGGTTATCCCGGATAAACTGGCCTATTACGGCATATCGATTTCCACCTTTCAAGAAAAACTATTCAGTGAAAACCGCAACACCTCAGGTGGGGCAATTCATATGGGTGACGGCAGGTTTCAGCTGCGCGTGCCCGGTGAGTTTAAGAAACCTGACGAAATCTTCGGCCTGGTCATGGGTACTCACAATGGCCAGCCGGTCTATCTTAAAGATGTGGCAATGGTAATTGACGGCTTTAAGGAAGAAACAAGCCGGTCACGGCTCGATGGCCGGGCCGCAGTCAGTATTTCGGTAAAAAAACGTTCCGGTGAGAACATTATTGCGATCAGCAGGCAGGTTGACCAATTGATCGAGCAGGAAAAACCGGCCTGGCCGAACAACACCGGCATAGTTAAGGTGATGGATACAGCCAGTGATATCGAAGGGATGGTAGCAGACCTGGAAAACAATATTCTCACCGGTCTGCTTCTGGTTGTGGTGGTGATATTCTTTGCCATGGGATTCAGAAATGCGATTCTGGTCAGTATGGCAATACCATTTTCCATGCTGCTATCATTCACGGTTCTTTATCTGTTGGGTATTACCTTGAATGTCGTGGTCCTGTTCGGTCTGACCTTGGCCCTGGGCATGCTGGTGGATAATGCCATTGTCATTATTGAAAACATCTACCGCTACATGGAACAGGGTGCGTCGCGTTTTGAGGCGGCCAAACGAGCCACTTCAGAGGTGGCATACCCGGTAATCGGATCCACCCTGACCACTCTGGGCGCTTTTTCACCCATGCTGTTCTGGCCGGGGATTATGGGTGAGTTCATGCGCTATCTGCCGTTGACCCTGATCGTTACTCTGACATCGAGCCTCTTTGTGGCCATGGTAATCAATCCGGCCTTGGCCTCGATGTTTATGAAAGTCAAAGGAGACGGTAAGCAACAAAATGAATTATCCGTTAATGAAATCGCTGCTGCCGGCGAAAAACCTGTGGAAATCCAAGGGAGGGTGCTGAAAGGGTATACCCGTATTCTTCACTTTTCCCTTAAAAGGCCGATCACTATCGTTCTGATCGCCTTTGCCATCCTGATCTTGTTGTTTCAAACTTGGATGCTGAATGTCGGGTTGGAAAAACCGATTGAGTTCTTTCCTGATATCCAGCCCAAGTCAATGTACGTGAATGTGGAGCCGCCTGAAGGGGCGGATCTTGAATATGTCGACCGGCTGATAAAAAGAGTAGAAGTGGCAATAGCCGGAGGCATTGAGGCCGGAGCGGACAGATCTGAAGATATCTCGGAACACTATACCGGGGCCTTGGCGCTCAAGGAACATCGGAAAGCTGATGGCAGCAGTTTCATGGGGCCCAGCGACCTTGGCAATATCAAGAATATCTTTACCAAGGCGGTGTCCACGGGAGGCGGTGCTGCCATGTTCAACGCCAATACACCGAACAATATTGGCGTCCGATTTCTTGATCTTGATGAACAGATGCGTTCTGCCAATGAAACCATTGAGGATATTAGAAAACGGGTGGCCGATATCCCGGGTGCGAAGATAACCATTGCCGCGGCCGAAGAAGGGCCGGCAACCGGCGCGCCGATCAATATTGAAATCGCCGGCGATGAACTGGTCGTGCTTGGCAAATTATCCAAACAGATCAAGGAAATTATAACCAAAATACCGCATGTCATGGACGTGCGTGATGATTACAGTGAAGGGACTCCTTCGATCCAGGTCGTTATCGACCGGCAGAAGGCAGCTCTGTTCGGCCTGACCACCGACATGATCGGGTTTGCCCTGAAAACCGCCTATAACGGTCTGGATGTTTCAACTTATCGCGAGAGCAACGAGGATTACGATATAACCGTGCAATTACCCGAGGAAGACCGGCAACTAACCGATGTCTTGCGGGAATTGATGATCCCTGTGCCGTCCGGTGAAATGGTGCCGCTTTCTACCCTGGCGACTATAGAGTATACCGGCGCCATCGGCGATATTGTCAGGATCGACAACCAGCGGGTAGTGACGGTCAAGGCCAATGTTGATGAGACCAGGATACCCGGTCCGGTGGCCCGGGCGCAGGCCGAGGAATTGTTAAAGGAATTCCCTCTACCGCCGGGGTATGACATCAAATTTACCGGTGAATTTGAGATGCAGCAGGAATCCGAGATTTTTCTGGCCAAGGCATTTGTCATTGCCCTGTTTCTGATCTTTTTCATTTTGGTAAGCCAGTTTAATTCCATCACCATGCCAATAATCATCATGACAACGGTCATCCTTTCCCTAGGCGGCGCTTTTCTGGGATTGGCTGTTTTCAGACAGCCTTTCGGCATCATTATGACCAGTGTCGGGGTTATTTCATTGGCCGGTGTTGTGGTGAACAATGCCATTGTGTTGATCGATTACATCAACAAGCTACGGGAACGCGGCATGGAAGTTCGCGAGGCGGTGATTGCCGCCGGCGCGACCCGGCTGCGCCCGGTCATTTTAACAGCAATCACCACGATCCTTGGCCTTCTGCCCATGGTGACCGGCATATCGTTTGACTTTCATCAATTGGCCATCTCCTGGGTAAGCGAATCAAGTCAGTGGTGGCGATCTATGGCGGTTGTGGTGATTTTCGGTCTCATGGTGGCCACCTTTCTGACCCTGGTGGTCGTACCGAGTCTGTATTCATTCTTTGAAGACCTGGCGGAAATGCGGAAAAGGGCAACCGGCCGTCTGCATCATTTGACTGCGAAGTTAGCTGGGACGGCTAAAGGCATTACAAATGAAGGCGTGTAGTATGCAGTTGGCTGCATTATTCCAGCTCTAAAAAAAACAGATCCTAGCTGAGATGTCACTCGCTCTGTGTCTGCATCAATTAAGGAATCATTACATGTTTAAAGAACTCAAAGAAATAAATTCACGACCGGAACCTTTCCAATTTTATACGGCAGAGGAACTGTGGACAAATGAGCATACAGCAAAACAAATGCTCGAATACCACCTAAATGAATCAATTGATGTTTCATCTCGAAACAAGGAATTTATTGAGCGCTCTGTGGCGTGGATTGTTTCTCATTTTGGCGTGGATGGAAAAACTGAAATTGCAGACTTTGGCTGTGGCCCAGGGCTATACACGACCAGGTTGGCAGAACAAGGGGCAAAGGTTACCGGTATTGATTTTTCAGAAAACTCCCTAAAGTATGCAAGACAGGTCGCCTCTCAAAAAAGTCTAGAAATAAATTATGTCCATACAAACTATCTCCATTTTGAGACAACACGCAAATTCGATCTACTCATGATGATCATGTGTGACTTTAGCGCCTTAAGTCCGGAGCAAAGAAAATTAATGCTCTTAAAATTCGCTTCTCTCTTGAAGCCGGGCGGTTCTGTGTTGCTTGATGTGTATTCTTTAAAAAGTTTTAGCCAAAGAGAAGAATCAGCAACCTATGAACTCAATCAATTGAACGGATTCTGGTCTCCGGAAGATTATTATTGTTTTGTGAATACATTCAAATATGAAATAGAGAAGGTGGTTCTTGATAAGTACACAATTATCGAAGAATCCGGAACACGTATCGTATACAACTGGTTGCAGTATTTCAGCAAAGATTCACTTCAAGATGAATTTGAAGAGCATGGTTTTACGGTTGAAGAGATTTATTCGGATGTTGCAGGTGCACCCTTCAATCCTGAATCGCCGGAAATTGCTATTGTTGCAAAGAAATTATGAATTACTGCCATATAGCAAGGAGTTTCAGATGTTAACGAATTTATTGTGGAATGATACTGAGAAAGAAGTACCGCCTGAAGAGAAAATTTTACTCGTATCCGGTCCTTTAGGCATTGATCTCGCCATGAGATTAGATGGCCATTGGTATTATAAAAACGGGGATGATTGGAACCAACATAAATTAGAATGCTGGTCTAATTATACACCAACTCAATGGGCGGATTTTAATGTTCCAGAAGAATAGCGTATAAGTCATCAATTTGGTTATCGAAGTCCGACCCTATAACACTACCGAATACTTAGATACCTGAAAATCAGGGGAAGACAAATTTACAACTAATTCAAGAGGAAAGGAGTTTGAAATGAAAAATGATACAGGATCTAAAGCGCGTAAAATTACAACAGCAATCGTTTCCACCCTTGCCTTGTCGGCAATGTTGGCGCTGCCGACGGCCCAGGCAAGGGATTGGACCGGCAATGTGAACCTTCTAATAGGCCAGAAACAACTGGACGATGACGACTGGCAGCCCGTTGAAGATCAGTTTGAGTTGGGCGCTCTGTTTGATATCAGGAAAGTCGATTGGCCTGTGAGCATTGCCATCGACATTTTAGGATCAGCGGATGTGCACGAAGAAGGTGCAAACAAGGACGAAGGCTACACGTTCGAACAACATATCGGGGTACGCAAGATTTGGGATGGCACTGGTTCCGCATTTCACCCCTATATTGGCGGCGGCGTTGCCATTGTGTCAGGCAAGATCAAGCGTAAAACCGGTGCGATTACCCAAGAGCAGGACGATAGTGGAACGGGCTTCTGGCTGGGAGCGGGTACGTACTGGTTGGTATTACCACATCTCAACCTGGGGTTGGATATTCGCTACTCACAAGCTGACGTCACGTTGTTTAATAGAGAAAGAGAGGCGGGCGGTGTACACACTGGTCTGTTTGTGGGGTATCACTGGTAGTCCTAACCTAAAAAGGTAATACATCCATGAAACACATCTTGCCAAGGCTACTTCTTACCGTTCTTTTCATCGCCACACCGCTGACAATTCACGCCCAAGGACCTGACGACTCAAAGTCCGGGTTATCAGGCAGGCTGCAGGGCGGCGCCGTATTTGTGCAGACCGACAGCCAGTTATTCACCGAGGATACAAACCGCCGCACCGACAATCTTGACGGACCGGCCGACACTCAGGAGGAGATCTTGGGGCTGGCAGCCGTTTACCTACGCTACCAGTTTGAAGGCGGCACCGCCGTATATGCCGGCAACCCGCTGGAAGTCGGTGAGGGGTTAGCTTTGGCCGCGGGGGTGAGCCAGCCCATGGGCGCCAGCACGCTGGATGTGGCCGTGACCTGGCTCCCCATCAAAGAGGTATGGAAGAATCCCTATCAGACAAGCAGTGCCCGCGATAAAACCGACGTGGATGCTTATGGTCTGCGCGTCCAAATGCAGCAGGTTGCCGGAAGTCCATGGGAAGTAATCTACAACATCGGCCGTATCGACATCGAAGACGATGAGATCGGCGATTTTGAAGACGATCTCAAGCGCAGCGGCTGGATCCATGAGCTGGGGGTAAAGTACACTTTGCCGCTCCAGCCAGGGATCAGCCTCAGCCCCGAATTGAGTTACAGCTACGGCGACATCGAGGGCCGTAGCAACAGCTATCACGGCATCAAATTAGGGGCGATGTTGCAACATGTCAGGCAACCATGGGTGCTCATCGGCCTGATATCCGGCTTCCACCACCAGTATCAAAAGACCCATCCACTCTTCGACAAGACCCGCAAGGAATCCGGAATCACTACCTTTACCCAGGTGATGCGTCTGAATCTTTTCGGGGTGGAACGTCTCTTTGCCAGCTTTGGGGCTGGCTATATCTGGTCGGACGCCAACATCGATTTCTTCGACAGCCAGACCGTCATCGGCCTTGTCAGTGTGGGGATAAATTTTTAGGCTCTAGACCCAATACTGTTCACTTAATAATTGGCGATAGTTATCTCAATCTTCATGATCTGGGAATTAGTGGGAATTAGAGTGGGATAGGCGTGTAGAGGGCTATATTATAACAAAATCCTAGAGCTATAGGAGATGTGAAGTATCAAATGTTTTAGATGAGCAGACGAGTTGGGCTTGCACGCTTTTGGGGACCATTAATTGCTTAGAAATTTAAGGTGTTCCTGATTCCTACTGCTGGTAGTCCTTGATAGGACAGCCAGGAAGTCTAGGGGAAAGGAAGAGGATTACAAAACATTTATATTTTCTACGTATGATTTTTCCACAAAATACACTGGGTTTATAGAAAGCTATTAAAAATAATTGAAAGTAAATTAATTTTTATTAACTCCATATTTGCTTACATTTTATCTAATAATATAATCCAGAGACAAAATCGCAAAAAATCTTGAGCACATCAGTACTTCCTCTTTTTCCCTGACAATATTTCGCGACGACTCACCTTAACAAGCATCGGTAGTAAAGATTATCAATAATGTATTAATATAAGGTTATTTTTTGATTGACAGGCGCGTTTCTTTCCTGATAACGCAAAATTAGCAGCTAGGTTTCTTATCTGGTTTGAGTCACTAACGAATTTCTTGGGGGGTAACTAGAGTGCCGTAAATGATACGGCCTGCCCCTATTTTATGCGTAAAAGATTATTCAAAGATCGCCAGTTTCAAAAGCAAATAAAAAAATCATACAGAGACTGGCTGAGTGATCCAATGAATCTAAGGGCAGAGGGAGACTTGCTACTATAATTTTTATGAATCTCCAGCTTCCCAACCAATGTAAGTTAATAAATAATGCATTGTAATCACTAAGGCTTACCATGTCGACAATCATTAACAAAAAGCCTCTTATTCTTATTGCCTCACTCTTCTGTCTTTTTTCTTTGTGTATACCATCCACAGTAGTTTCCGATTGGAGCTGCAGCGGGCCATATGGCGGTGATATCAATATATTGGCTCGATCCACCACAAATCCAGATGTAATTTATGCAGGCACAGACTCCGGAATATTTAAAAGTGTAGACAATGGCAATGTTTGGACAGAAACGAATCTACCGGCGTTTCTTGTGCGCTCGTTGGTGGTGGCGCCCGATAACGCGAATATAGTATACACCGGGCTTGATCATGGCGGCCCGCCTGTACCTAGCGAACATGGTGTATATAAAAGCGAAGACGGCGGAACTACTTGGGTACCGTCCGGATTGCCCGGAGCTCGGGTGAACACATTGGTAATCGATCCTGGCAATTCCGACATCCTCTATGCTGGGGCGGGCAAACCAGAATCTTCCTATACCGACGAAGTAATTGGCGTTTTTAAAAGCGAGGATGCGGGAACAACCTGGCAGAGCCTGGTTTCTCCTGATGGTCTACTCGATGCCATCACGGCATTAATAATCGATCCGGAGAACTCCTCTCATATATACGTCGGTTTATACGGTACTAATTTTAACTTCCTCAAGATCAAGATCGGCAGCCCGGCCTGGCCCACCGCCGTTGTAAGCAACGGAGACGGCATTGTTGAGTTTTTTATAAACCCTGCAATAGCCGGCTCACTAATACCGGCAATCATTCAAGCCGTGGTGGTGGGCGATGATATCTATTTCAGCCCAGACAGTTCGATTGGCGCATTAGATAAAGGCGAAACTTCTTGGGCCTTGGCTTTCGCCAATACACCAACGGTTTCTTTGAATCCGCCATGGCTCTTGGCGGTTGATACCAATGCGGTTCCATACATAACATACTTTGGTACTAAGTGCGGCTTCTTAGGTTGCGACACAGAACTTTTCAAATACGACGGGGTCTGGAGCCCCATAATGAACGGCCTGCCATTAGGAGCGCCCTCCAGCATGAGCATTGATCCTCGGAATCGCAGCGTGCTGCTGGGGCTCGCCGAGGTTGGTATCTATGGTTCCAGCGATCAGGGAGCTAGTTGGAGCAACTCGAGTCAAGGCCTTAACAATACTTCTATAACAGGACTAGCCGTATTACCCAGCAATTCCAGGACGGTTTTGGCAACCGTCAGTGGTGAAACCTTTAATCTGGCCAAGACAACTAACAGCGGTATTACCTGGGAATATCTCCCTAATTCACCCACGAATTTATCAGCGGTCGTTGTCGATCCAAGTAACGAGGCAATCATTTGGGCGGGCGATGGCCCTCGGTCGGCAAGAAGTTTTTTTATCAACAAGAGTGAAGACGGTGGCTTGAATTGGACAAGAATTGATATCTTTACTTCCACGGCAAATATCTCCACCGGCGTCTCCGACATTGTAATTAATCCAACCGACTCAAATAATGTGCTAGTCGGATTTTATGCTGAAGGTGTCCTAGCCAGAACCACTGACGGAGGATTGTCGTGGCAACAGCTTGGCTTTGGTACAACAGCACTGGTTGCCGATCCGAATAATCCAAACACGGTTTACAGTGGTAAAGCACAAACCGGGCAAGTGTTCACCTACACGGATGTTTGGGGAACATGGAACATCGAGGGAATAACCCCACTTAGCGGCATTGGTAATGTTCGCAACATGACCATGGATACCCTTTCGCGCCTCTATGTCGCAGCAAGTGATGGCCTGTGGCGGCGTGAAAACGCGCAGTGGACTAAACTGGCCGGTTTGCCCACAGACGACATTAATGCCGTCGCCATTGATAGTACCGGTGTCATTTTTGCAGGCACAGGAGGCGACGGTGTCTTTGTCTCCATCGATGATGGGGCCAACTGGACACCTTATAATGCCTCTTTGGGTGCGCAAAATGTCAACAAACTCGCCCTGTCGGAAGCAGGAATAAAAACCTTGTATGCCGGCACAGGGGGAGGCGGTGTATGGGTTCAGGCAGTAAACCTAAGTGCTCCCGACCTTGGCATAACACCATCCGATCAGGGTGGCGACGGTGGTGGCGGCACTTGTTTTATCGCCACCAGCCACAAATAGCTCTTACCTGAACATGCATAGCGAAGTGAATTCCCCGTGGGTTACGCTTCGCGTACGCAAGCGGCCGCGGGGAGCTTCAATCCTCATGGAAAAACCTTACGACAGTTTAGAGACGATTTCCATTTCTTGACTCATACAAGACAACATATTGGGAATTTATTGAGTTGAGCTTTGCACATATATCTATGGATGGATTGAAGGGTAAATGGTCTTCAACTGAAGATGTAGATATAATCGCCGTTATTCACCGTGATCCTGAGGCGGCCGCCATGGTTTTCACCATATACTTCCCAACCTGGCCTTGCGCAGACCTCCCCGCAGGTGCAGCGGGGTGATACGGTATTTTCACGATTATTGCACCAGGATATAAGATCAGTTTCAGGATTATCAATCTCCGCGATAGCCCGGGCCAGTTTCCTTGCCAAGCTGAAATCAACATCGTGACCATTTACTTCAATTTCAATTTCTTGCATCTTTATTTTACTTCCATAGTTAAATTCCTGATTACCACTAAACTCGGCAATTATTTTCGCGCTATAGACCCCCTTGTCATTTCGAGCACAGCGAGAAATCTCATTGCCCCCAGGAAAAGATTTCTCACGTTCGTTCGAAATGACAGACACATCAAAAGTCAATAGGTTCTGCTTCATATCGTTAAGGTAGCTGAGAAATGATGGTAATCAGAATCAAATTTATCACTCATCAACAGCCAACAAGGTAATACAAAATCCTCCTGACCACCAATTCAAATTCCCAAATCCCAATTCCAAATCTTCACCTGGTGGTTAATTTTCCTTGAGAAAGAAAAATTCTATCCTTACCTTTAAACTATAAGCAGGAATGTCCTTTACGGCCCTCGTCAATCGGCGCCTGATGAAGCCGGAAGGATTTAGTGACCTGCTAGAAGCTGCGCGCCGGAGGGAGGTGAAACATGCCATTTACAATTCAGCAGGTCGAGTACTTTTTTACCACCGTCAAGGACCAGCCTGGAGAAGCATACAACCTGCTATCCCTACTTGAGGAACTTGGGGTAAATCAGCTTGCCTTTACAGCGGTTCCGGTTGGACCAAATTCCACCCAGCTTTCGGTTTTCCCGGAAGACAGTGCACAATTTATAAATGAAGCTAGAAAATCAGGAATGACACTGGATGGTCCGCATAAGGCACTGCTGGTGCAAGGTGATGATGAACTCGGGGCCCTGGCAGGTATTCATTTGAAGCTCTATAAGGCCAATATTAATGTGTACGCGTCAAGCGGGGTGGCAGATGGTAAAGGGAGCTTCGGCTATTTGATCTATGTAAAACCGGAGGATTTTGACAGGGCGGTGGAAGCTCTTGAGCTGTAGGCCGGTCTTCATAGTGACGCTTCTATAAATATGCAAAAAGGGAGTAAAGCCCTGTTCTGCAAGGCCAGAAGAGGGCTTTACTGTAAAAAGGAAATAGTTTAGGACAATTCCTTCAAATCCTTGAGCCTACCACCTGATAATGGGCTTCTCGTTTGCTTGCCGGAAGGGCCAGAAAGGAGTCGATTTCGGCAAGCATGTCCTCTTTGTCCTCATTAATACATCCTGAAACATGGACATAGTTGTTGTGATGATCGCAGACTATACATGTCGAGATATTATCAAGGTTTTCAAGCAAAAGTTTCAGCTCAAGAACACTGCCCTCCGGAGTCTGTGGAATAAAAGCACCTGCGCGGATTTCTTTTAAAAGCGGGCTTTCCGGACCTGAAAACGGAGTATCGCAGCCATAGAGCCACAGTCTCCTGATGCGCACGAATTCCGGTTCGGTATCATTGATGACCTTGGCGGTTTCCAGGATATGCCTCTGCCATTGGTCTCTGCCGCCAAGGCCAAGCAGCACATAAAAGGATATTTCAATACCGGCCTCTTTAAGCCAGGCTGCAACTTCTCTGACCATCGTAGGCGACTGTCCTTTGCGATGATAGCGCAGAATTTCGGCATCTCCGGACTCCAGACCGATATGCACCCTGTCAAGACCAGCCGCAGCCAGTATTTTTAGGTCGTCCGGTCCTATTTTGCGAAGGGTTGATGCCCGGGAATAACAGGTAAGTCGCTTGACAGGAATTACTTTACGGAGGTATTCGGCAATTTCAACAAAAGCATCCACTCCTGCCTGTAAGGGATCGGCATCGCCGAAGAATGCCGTTTCAAACCTTTGTCGCAGGCTGCAGAGGAGGTCTATGTCATGCTTGACTTCCTCCACTGTTCGGATGGAAAACTCAGGCTCCCCCAGATGCGGGTAGATGCCGCAGAAACGACAACGATTCCATTTACAGCCCCGGGTCACACGCACCAGCAGGCTTCGCCACTCACTCGGCGGCCTGATCAAGGGAACTTCAGGTGCTTTATGTATAATAGCCATAAAAAATAATTAAATGGATTTTTCCTGAATATCAAGCGCATATTTACAGCCGGAGAATTGGCATCATGTGATGGGAAGTAAAGAATCCGGCCAAGGAAATCCGGCTTTGAATCCTCTATCGAGGGGCAAATCTATTGGCTACGGAGACATTCCACAGAGCCAAAAGAATATGATAAAAGCTATACAATCCTCAAGGCTCAGGTTTTGCGGTGGGGTGAGGATGACGTTTTCGTCCGAACCAGAAGCCCGCATGTTGGTCAGTTTCTTGCCCTTGGCCGGATTTACCACCAGGTCGCCGGTCCGGCAGTGTTCGCCGATGATCTGCCCCTTATATACCTTGGCGCCCGGGCCCAGAAAAAGGTTGCCGCGGTTCTGCAGGTTAAAGAGGGCATACGCCACAGTAGTGCACGGTTCTTTAACCACGAGAACCCCGTTATTGCGATTCCTGATCATCCCGGCAAAAGGACCATATTCGGCAAAGACATAATTCATGATACCCATACCTTTGGTATCGGTCAAAAACTCCGAGCGGAACCCCAGAAGTCCACGGGTCGGAATTTTGAAAACCAGGCGGGCCATGCCGTTTTCCTGGTTCATTTCGAGCATTCTCCCTTTAAGAAGCCCCAATTTTTCGATGACAGTACCCATATAGTGTTCATCGACATCAATGGTCAGCTGCTCATACGGTTCCAGCACACTACCGTTTTTCTCCTTAAAGATGACCTGAGGCCTGGTCACCTGAAACTCATAGCCCTCACGCCGCATCTTTTCGATAAGGATGGAAAGATGCAGTTCACCGCGGCCTGAGACCTTGAATCCGACACTGTCGCTTATAGGTTCGAAACTGAGAGCCACATCAGCCAGGGTTTCACGGAACAGACGATCTTCCAGGTGCCTCGAAGTCACAAATTTACCTTCCTGTCCGGCAAAAGGAGAATCATTCGGAATGAAATTCATGGCAATGGTGGGCGGATCGATATCAATAAGCGGCAGAGGCCGGGGATCATCAGGATTTGTGAAGGTTACCCCTACAGTAACGTCGTCCATGCCGGCCACAGCTACAATATCACCGGCGCTGGCCGAGTCAACCGCCACCTTCTGGTCCAGCTCAAACCGGAATATCTTGGTGATCCGGGCCGGTTCAATGCTGCCGTCCCGTTTTGACATGGCGATATTTTGATTGATATTCATGGTACCATTCACTACCTTACCAATGCCGAGCCTGCCCAGATACGGCGAATAATCAATGGTATTCACCTGAAGCTGGAGCAAAGCCTGAGGATCGCCGGCCGGCGGCGGGATATGGTTGATAATTTTTTCAAAAAGCGGCTCCATGGTTGCGCCTTCAACAGGATCATCCACCTGGTCAAGGGCGAATCCAGCCTTGGCCGATGCAAAAACCACCGGAAAATCGAGAAGTTCATCCGGGGCCTCCAACTTAACAAAAAGGTCAAACACCTGATCCACAGCCCAGTGCGACCGGGCCGCAGGCTTGTCAATCTTGTTGATCACCACCAACACCGGCAAAGAGAGGGCAAGGGCCTTTTTCAGAACAAAATAGGTTTGCGGCATGGGGCCTTCCTGGGCATCAACCAGAAGTAGGCAACCGTCCGCCATCCGCAGTACCCGTTCAACCTGGCCGCCGAAATCGGCATGCCCCGGAGTGTCGATGATATTTATCCAGTAATCCCGGTAGCGAAACGAACCGTTCTTGGCGGCAATGGTAATGCCGCGCTCCCGCTCCAGGTCCATGGAGTCCATTAGACGTTCGGCTATGGTCTGGTTGTTGCGGAACATGCCGCTCTGCTTGAAAAACTGGTCGACCAGTGTGGTTTTACCGTGGTCGACATGATAACGAACTGGGGCTGGATTGGTTAGTGCAGCGTCTAGAACGTAGGGCTAAAATGTTCAAAAAAGAGCCCATGCTTAAAGTATTTTGCTGAAATTAGCAAGGAAATAATTGTATGTAGATAACTACAGAAATATAGTTTACCTTCAAATACTCTGTATTTATTGCCTTTGTGTCTTGAATTACTCTCTGAAGACCGGGGATTGTATCAAAATAAAAACAAGGTATACGTACAAATTGGATAGTAAATACCGATTATGGGGAACACCAGCGAGCTACCTGTTTATCCTGGCAGGATTTCTGGCAATTGCGTCAGTCTTCCACTGGCTCGTTGCTGCCTTACAACCGGATATCAAACCTCGTCCGGTCTATCACATGATTTCCAGCATCCAGGCTTTTCTCACTTGTATGGTGGCAGCGTTCTCCTTTATCTGGATGAAAAAAAATAATGGCAGGCAGTCTGTTCTCTGGGTAATGACCGCTCTTGTGGTAAGCGCTTCGGTCACCACTGCGGTCACCGCATGGCTGCGTTATGCAGTCAAGTACGAAATAATGCTCGGCATTTCAGAGATCTGTTGGCTCATTCTCGCTTTAGGCATAACATTCACTGCATTTGCCAATAAATCTTTCCCCAAATACATCACCACCCACGAAAGCCTTATTTGGCTGCCCGTTACGCTAACCTTCGGCATTTGCGGCGCCATCCTTGTTTCGACCTATTCGTCGATTTTCGTTATGAGCGGCAATGAAATCTGGTGGGTTTTATTTCTGGGCAGAGGATTTTTACTGCAATGCATGATGCTTTCCATAATCATTGCGGTGGTGCCGGTGATCCTTCCGCAGGCTAAATCACCTGACAAAATCATCCACGGACATCCGGCCACTAGACGATTGCCCCACTTTCTTTACGCCGTGCTTCTCGCCTTGAGTATTCCTGTGGAATTATGGTTTCCACCTTTGGGCTTAGGGGTGAGGGCATTATTGACCTATGTGCTCATTATCCATGCCACGGGCCTGTGGAGGCCTTACAGGCGCAACTCGCCACTTTCATGGTGTGTCTGGAGTGCGGCCTGGCTATTTCCCATGGGATACGCAATAGCTGCAATTCCTGGAGCCCGATTGATCGGACTGCACCTTATTTTTATCGGCGGCTTTACCTTGGGACCTCTTGCAGCCGCTCTGCAATGGCTTCTGGAAGATAATGAAAAAATTCGCCGCCGCATCGACCGCCCCCTGCCGATTGCTTTCTTTGCAGGATTTCTCATGCTGTCTCTTTTATTGAGGGCTATTAACGAAACAACTCCGGAGGCAAGGATATACAGCTGGGGTCATTCCACCATGACGTATATTGCAGGCGTTCTTATCTGGATGTATCTCATTCTTGCGGTTCTAAGGGGCCGACTCCGGTAGGACTTTTCAAACTTTTCCCATATTCGGGATTACTCTTCTTCGGTAATTTCCACAATAAGAGGAATGTATATGTTTCCATTACCTGGCATTTCAAGCTGAGCCCGATATGTGCGCGTTACCCAGTTCCCCATGAACAATCCGATAATACGGCCCAGGAAACCAATCTCCTCCAAGGGCGCATGGCGGTATAACAGTTTCAGAAGCTCCAGGCTGTACTCCTTCTCCCCTTGCGAAATTGAGATAATATGGTAGCTGTCTTTCCCTCCTTCCATGAGGAGTGAGTCAAGAGCAATGGGAGTGGAAGCACCGGGGTGCCAAATGGAACCCCTAGCTGGTTCCTTCCCGGGCGGAAAGTGCGACATAACCAGTATTGACTGGTTTTGCCAAAGACCATAAACTCGGACCCATTTTCTGGCAAGACCGGCAGGCCATGCCGTCACCCAGAAATGATACATGCAGCCATAGCCCTTTAGTCTCCGATTCGGTTGGTCCTGCAAATGGAGGTGAACATCTGCTCCTGCGCGATTAATGAAAATTTCATTATCAAAAAATCCGTCATTTGCCTTGATCAAATGTCCCGGTGGTTGAGTAGGTTTGATTGGTTCGGAAAGGGCAACTTCAATGCTGCCTTTCGTAACCTGAGCCCGAATAGTTGTTCTCTCTTTTTCTGCTGAAATAGAGCAAGGCCCTATATCAAGACGGCCGGGAGGTTGAAAGGACCACTCATCCCGCCCGAATACCGGGCTTTCATTCCATGCCTCCTCTTCATCAATAAAAAGAACACGGCACATGCTGTGCTGATCGCCCAGACCAATGTTGGTGACTGCAAACTGAACCTGGATATGAAGCCCTCCTTCAAGCTCAAGAACTGCGGTATACGTTTCGGAGTAGGCTTCAGGATTCAAGAGATGCGGTTTGAGCGGTGAGTTTGCAAACAGAGTGGGCGCTTGAGTGAATACAACAATAAGGAGAGCTAAAGAGAGGTGATAAAAACGCCTCATATTTCGATTCCGGATGACGGTCTTAGGACGTAATTATTCTAATAAAACAGCCACGAAACTTTGGGTGTCAATTACTCTGACACATGGTATACTTTGAATCAAGGGAAACGTTTTTTTGTTCAGCCTTAATGTCGGGAACTTCGGTACTTTCAGAAGAATCTATTGATGAGGATGCTTCTTTTGGTTGGTTTGGAATGGTTGTGGGCTGGTCAGCAAGTTCCATTGATATCCTTTCGAATTCTTTTTCGCAACTCAGGAAGGCCTCGACCACGTAAGGGTCGAACTGTCGGCCCTTCTGATTTTTAATGATCTTAACACTCTCGGCATGGTCATAGGCCTGCTTGTAACAGAGTTCAGAGCGCAGGGCGTCATATACGTCTGCCAGGGCCATTAATCTTGCCGATAACGGGATTTCTTCCCCTGCCAGCCCCTTTGGGTATCCATGACCATCCCACCGTTCGTGATGCGCAACGGCAATCTCCTCAGCTATTTCCAGAAAGGCCTGACCACCCTGCTTTGCCCGGGTCTTGCGCAATATCCGGGCGCCAAGTTCACTGTGACCCTTCATCAATTCAAATTCATCATTAGTGAGCCTTCCCGGCTTGTTGAGCACCGCTCCTGGAATTCCAACCTTGCCCACATCATGGAGAGGAGCTGATTGTACCAGGTCCTTAATATAGGGTTCAGTAAATTGGCTGGCGTAGGGGGAAGACCTCTGGAGTTCTCCTGCCAGCATCTCCACAAAAAGCGCTGTTCGGTCAAGATGGTTGCCGATTTCAGCATCGCCAAACTCCGCCTGGTAGGCAAGGTTAAGGATACTATCATGGTGGGTATCTTGGAGTTTCTCGTGGGTGTCCTTCTCTTTCAGATGGACCAGATAGAAAATGATGAACAGCAGAATACAGATAATCAATGCAGCAGTCATATATCTATTATATTTCAAAACCAGGATATTGTAAAAGAAGTAATTAGCAATTTTCTTAACAATTAAGAAGGTTAATTCCCACCTTTGAAATAGGCGCTGCCCCAGCATTGGGTTAGCTCAATAGTGGTAAAATTTGAGTAGAGTAGCAGTATTCCCTGGCAAAAGAAAAAAAATTAAAAAAAGCTCTTGACCCAACTAGACGACCAGTCTATTATTAAATATATTTTCCAAAAAAATGAAGATTCCCCCGGCCCCGCTTAAGCGGGATTTCCGCTTCGCTACAACAAACCTGGGGGAATTTGAACACCTAATTTTAAAATATCAACCTAGAATTGCTTCCGGACTCTTTTCGTGTATGGAATCTTCACGTCCGCGCAACGTAGTGAGCAGACAATCTCCATACGTAAGGAACTTTTTATTTTTTTATGCGTACTGACACCAAAGATAATATTATTCTTACCGGTGCAAAAATAATCCACCGTAAAGGATTCAACCATACCGGCATCCAGGAAATACTCAAAGAGGCCGGAGTGCCGAAAGGTTCATTCTATTTTTATTTCAAGAACAAGGATGATTTCGGCCTTCAGGTTATAGATTTTTTCACCAACCATTTTGATTCCATTGCCGCCGAAATATTGGCCGACAAAAACTTGCCGCCGCTCGACAGGCTCAGACAATTTTTCGATATTTTTGCCGACTTCTTCAAGTCACAGGACTACACCCTGGGATGCCCCATTGGCAACCTGGCCCAGGAAATGGGTGATTTAAATCCCGTATTCCGGGAAAAATTGAACAGCGCCATCGATCACATGGCTGATATTTACACAGCCATACTCAGTGAAGCCAAAGAAACAGGCGATATATCCCCTGATCTTGACTTGCGGGAGACCGCCTATTTTATGGTGAGCAGCTGGCATGGCGCGCTCATGCGGATGAAAGTCGCCAAAAGTCTTGAGCCATTGGAGATCTGGAGCAAGTTCATTCTGAATCGGGTTTTGCGTGCAGATTAGTTCGAAACACCAAAGACCGGAGGATTCTTTTCAAGCCACAAATAATAGACCGGTCTATTTAGATCTGAATATTAAATTGTCTCTGTAAGGATAGAGACGGATCAATCCTAATAACCTTAATCATAGGAGGTCTACCATGTCTGCACATCAATGTAATGTCGAAGAAAGCTGTGCAACGCAACCGTCAACTGTTGAACATTGCGATATGCCGGAGAAATTGCTAAATCTGGCGGACGAAGCCTGGTACGAAGTCTTAAAAGACAAGATCAAGGGTGAAATTATCAAGTCGAGTGGAAAGCATATGGACGACCTCGCCAAATTGGTCGCCGACGCCAACAAAGACAAGTGGGTCCACATGATTACCGGAAAGGTTAAATGCGAAGAGTATAAACAAAACCTTAAGGCATTAATGACTGCCGCTGCAAAATGATGCTCCGGCGCGCTCTGCAGCCTTCATGTATCATCCGGGGGCTTTTACAGTCTCCGGATGATAGTACGCCATTTTTTTAAGAAGACAAAAAATCTTTATAATTATAAGGAGTTGGATCATGCGCCTTCAAGATCATCCGACTGTGCAGCGTTATCGTCAGAAGTCAGCAAACATGGATACCAAAGGGGAAAACCTGCCCCTTGAAGCCGGCAGAATCAAGGAACTCTTTCTTGCAGCAGGCGCCGATGATGTGGGATTTATCGAGGTAAACCGACCGGAAATCGCACCCCACTTTTCGGACATACTGACGATTTTTCCCCGCGCCAGAACCGTGGTTAGCATTGCCTGTCGTTTGAACCCGGAAAATATCCGCTGCGTGTCCCGCAGTGTATCGGATACCGAATACATCCAGGTCTTTCATAGTGTAAACAATGCCTTGCACCGGGCGTCAACCATGATCAGAGAAATGGGTGTAATGTCCATGGCTCCCTCCTCAGGATTTCCAATGGATCTTGAAAAATGGCCCGGCAAGATGTGGCCACTGTCGCACAAGCCGATGGCAGTGGAAGCAGGTCTGGGCCGAATAGGGCTCAATCGGCTCGTAATCCATCCCCGATTTGGAAACTTCATTATCTTAGGCACTATGCTCCTTGATCGGGAGATGACGGAATATGACCGTCCTTTGCAATATGAACCTTGCCTTAATTGCAAGCTTTGCGCGGCAGTGTGCCCTGTTGGTGCAATCAGTGCGGATGGCCATTTCAGTTTTGCCAACTGCATGACCCACAACTACCGGGACCGGATGGGCGGCTTTGCCGATTGGGTGGAAAAGATCGCGGCAAGTAAAAACAACATTGCGTACCGCAAAAAGGTGAGTGATCCTGAAACGGTTTCCATGTGGCAGAGCTTAGCCTTTGGAATCTGCAACAAATCATCGTACTGCATGGCAGTATGCCCAGCCGGAGATGAGGTTATCGGCCCATTTATCGAGGATAAAAAAGGCTATATTGAAACCGTGGTGAAACCGCTGCAGCAAAATGGTGAATTCGTCTTCGTAGTACCGGATTCCGACGCCGAGGCCCATGTCACCAAGCGCTACCCCCATAAACAAGTAAAACGGGTTGCCAACGGCTTGCGGCCAAAATCAGTACAGAACTTTCTTGAAAGCCTGCCGCTGGCGTTTCAGCGCGGGTGTGCTGCAGACCTTAATGCCACTTATCATTTCAGCTTTACAGGGCAAGAAGAGATCAAGGCAACTGTGGAAATCTGCGACAAAAAACTTGATGTACAGGAAGGCCATCAAGGCAAGAGCAATATTCACGTGACTGCTGACAGCCGTACCTGGGTCGCATTTTTAGCTAAAGAAAAGAATTTGTTTATGGCGTTTATCAGCGGCAAAATCAAAATCAAGGGCACCCCTGCCCTGCTTAAAAAATTTGCTGAATGCTTTCCGGCATGATTATTAAAAATTCATGGATTAATTAATCCTGGCCGGCATTATGGTGCTGGTCTGCCTTAGCTGCCAAGGTTGGATGGATAGCAGCAATTTCTTCCCTGTAAATTTCAAAAAGTCTTGCATCCTTTTCAACAAGTTCTGCCAAACGCTGACGAAGCTCTTGGCGCACGATCCAACCAATGTCTTGCATGTGAGACTCCCTGATAATCTCTTCGATTTCCATACGAAAAGCAGGGGAAATATCATCTGCTGGTTCGCCATAAGGAAATGACCTGAAAAGTCTGTCAAAATCCAGGTAACGCTTACCGTAGTGTTTACACCGCAGGCTCAAGAAGCCAAGAAATAAGGCAACTACAAGGTATCCGGGCCGCGATTGCGCCAACGCTATTGTTCCAGACAAAGCAGTACCGGCTAGTAACGCCAGGTAGATGACATAAAACAGCCTTCGGAACATTTCTTCAGGGGGATTGGTTTCACGATGCATTTTCCACTTCCAATTCATTCTGTTTTTAATAGGGACAGGGCATTAAAGCTGCACTGATTATCCAACTTCACCTTTGATTATAATTATATCATATCATCACGGTGAAATAATAAATCACTCGAGCAATGCTACTCCATTTTATGCTCATTGCGAATTCCTTGGCTTGCTCTGTACTTGACGCGTTCTGCCTATCCAGGTATCATTTTGATAGAAGACAAAGGGTCTGCATCCTTGCATTGTTGCAGGTCCGTTGCCTCAACCGAGTACCCGCACGAAACATTATGAAAGTAACCATTCCTGAAAACATTGTTCTCATTGCCAATGAGGCATCAACAGACTTAGCCCGCAAAGTGGCTGGGGAGCTGAACATTCCTCTTACCGAAATGGTCAAGAAACAGTTCCAGGACGGTGAAATGTATCATGCCTTTCCTGCAAAAATGGCCGGCAGGGATGTGATTATAATCGGCAGCACCCATGATGACCAATCGATGCAGGAAATGATCGACCTTGTCGATGGCTGTCATTTCTGGCGGGCCGATTCGGTAAACGTAATTATACCCTACCTGGGGTATTCAACCATGGAGAGGGCAAAACCCGGTTCCTGGGAAATCCCCAAGGGGATCACTCGGGCTAGGCAAATATTCAGAGCCTATCCGGATTTTGTCGGATTCATTGATCTCCATTCCGAGGCCGTGCTCCACGCCCATTCCGGCAACATCCATACGAAACATATCCAGACCGACAGCCTTATTGTCGATAAAATCAGAGAAACCTGCAAAAAAGATTGTGTCCTGGTATCCCCGGATTACGGCAGAAGCAAGTGGGTGGCCAGCCTGGCAAGCCAACTCAACATGCCGCATACCGCGGCTGACAAGGATCGCTTTGAAATGGACCGCACCATGGTCCAGCAGGTTTCAAGCGTTGTGCAGGGCAAAACCGCAATTATATTCGATGACATGATCCGTACCGGAGGCTCGATTATCCAAACCGCGGAGCGCTGTAGGCAGGCGGGAGCTAAGGATGTATTTATCATGGCAACCCACCTGGTGCTCTGCGGAGAGGCCCGGCAGCGTTTTCAGAAAGCCGGAATCAGAAAAATCATGGGATCGGACACCTACCCAGGCGTCAAGAGCGACGACCTTCTGGATATCTACTCAACAGCCCCGCTGGTTGCTGAAAAACTCATTATGCAGCTTCGGATCAACACCATTTAAGCGATTTTCCTAACCCTGCTCACGGTCAAATAACCCTGAACTTGGCAGATTTTTAGTTGATAACATTAAGGTGCCTAAAGTTCGAAGTGCCTAAAGTGCCTAAAGTTATGGTACTTTTCTAATTAGATAAATCCTTTAACTTTAGGCACTATATTTTGTAACTCCCTGAAATTAAGGTCCAGCTCAGGAGTTCTAGGGGTGGAATAACTCAGGATCAAACATCACGAAGCGAAAGGGAAATTCTGTTTCTTTCGCGATCCACATCAAGCACGCGAACCATTACTTGCTGCCGGACCTTGACTACTTCAGCCGGGTCCCTGACAAACCGGTTAGACAGTTGGCTGATATGGATCAAACCGTCCTGGTGCACCCCGACATCAACAAAGGCCCCGAATTTTGTCACATTGGTAATAATGCCCGGCACTTTCATACCGGCCCGGAGATCATCAATAGTGTTCACCCCTTCGGCAAAGGAAAAAATAGTAAACGTTTCCCGTGGATCACGGCCGGGTTTGGCAAGCTCCGTCAAAATATCCTTTAAGGTCGGCAGCCCGATTTCATCGGTGACATAATTTTCAATATTGATCCGCTTCCTGAACGTCTCCTGCTCCATAAGCTCACGCACCGTACATCCCACCTCCTCGGCCATCTGCTCCACGGCAGAGTAGCGTTCCGGATGCACACCACTGCCGTCAAGGGGGTTCTTTGCGCCGGCAATGCGCAGAAAACCGGCACACTGTTCAAAGGCTTTGGCACCCAGGCGCGGTACTTGCAACAGTCCCTGCCGGCTTGCAAACGGGCCATGCTCATCCCGGTATTGAATGATGTTTTTAGCCAAAACCGGCCCTAGTCCGGAAACAGAGGTGAGGAGTTCCACACTCGCAGTATTAACTTCTACACCGACATTGTTGACACAGCTTTCGACCACATCATCCAGGCTTTTTTTCAGTTCGCCCTGGTTGACATCATGCTGGTACTGGCCCACCCCTATGGACTTGGGGTCGATCTTCACCAGTTCCGCCAGGGGATCCTGCAATCGCCTACCTATGGAAACAGCGCCGCGGACAGTAACATCCTGGTTCGGAAATTCAAGCCGGGCCGTCGACGATGCAGAATATACCGAAGCGCCGCTTTCATCGACAAGGGTGATCATGGTTTCCGAGGGCAGATCAAGGTTGCGAATAAAGGATTCTGTTTCACGGCTTGCCGTGCCGTTACCGATGGCGATGGCCTCGATATGGTATTTTTCACAGAGTTCAATGACAATCTTCCCAGCTTCCAGAACCTTCCTACTGCTATGAGTCGGATAAATGGTGGTAAAATACAGAAGCTTTCCCTGCCCGTCCAGACAGGTCAACTTGGCACCGGTGCGAAAGCCAGGGTCCAAGGCCAAAATCCGCTTCTGTCCCAAAGGCGGGGCAAGCAAAAGTTCTCGTAAATTGTCGGCAAATACCTGGATTGCCTCCTTGTCCGCGCGCTCTTTAAGTGCATTTCTGAGTTCGTTTTCAAGCGATGGTGCCAGTAGTCTTTTGTAACTGTCATTAACGGCCAGGACGACTTGGCGGCCTGAGTAATCATCTGTCTTTACATATTGCCGGTATAGAAGAGAGAGGGCTTCATCTTCCGGCGGCCGAATGGAAAGGGTAAGCACTTTTTCGCTCTCACCTCTGAACATGGCAAGGAGTCGATGGCCCGGAACTTGCGGTGTCGGTTCCTGCCAGTCGAAATAATCTCTGAACTTGGTGCCCTTCTCCTGGTTTTTCGTAACCACTGAAGATCTGATTATGCTCTTTGCAGTGAATACCTGGCGCAGTTTGGCACGGGTTGTCGAGTTTTCACTGATCCATTCCGCCATGATATCCCGGGCGCCGGCCAGGGCATCTTCCGCCGTTAATACTTCTTTTTCCTGATTGATAAACCGTTCCGGCTGCACGGATCTTCCGTCTTGGGCAAATACAGCGTGGGCCAAGGGCTCAAGCCCCTTTTCCCTGGCAACTATGGCTTTGGTTCTTCTTTTGGGCCGGAAAGGCAGATAGATATCTTCAAGGATCGTGAGATTGGGAGCACCAAGAAGGTTTTCTTTCAGATCATCGGTGAGCAGGCCGCGCTCAATTAGCGAAGCAATAATGGCTTGCCGTCTTTTATGGAGCTCGGACAATTTAGCAAGCCGGTTTCTGATTGCAGTAATCCTGGTTTCATCCAGCAGACCGGTCGCCTCCTTCCGGTATCTGGCGATAAACGGAACCGTGGCGCCATCGGCAAGCAACGCCGCAGTTGCTGCCACCTGATCAACTCTGATATCAAGTTCCCGCGCTATGGATTTATGGTGCTGTTGAATCTGTTCCATGTTGTATTGCAACTTGTATTAAATCTGATAATCTGCCATTCCTTCTTTAAGAAGAGCAAGGTGCGTCGGCAGAACAATTTCCACTGTTGTGCCGACCTTTTCCTTGCTGATGATTGAAATAGTCCCTTTATGTTCGGTAAGGATCTGCTTGACATAGGGGATGCCAAGACCGGTTTCCCCTTCCTTGGTCAGATAAAAAGGTTCATAAATATGATGTAAAAGCTCCTCCGGAATGCCGGGACCGTCATCCTGGATTTTCAATTCAATGCCTCGGCCAGTCAGTTCAGTGGTGATCTGGACAGTATTGCCGGTCTCACATGCATCAATGGCATTTCTGATTACATGCATAATGGCGATTTTCAGGAGTTGGCTGTTACCCTGTATATTAAGGCCGGCGGAAGACCGATCCAGAAGAATGGTAATATCTTTCTGGTTAGCCTCTGGTTGGAGAATCTCAAGTGTTTCTTCCACCAGCTGGTTCAGCTCCAATGGCACGATTTTTTTCTCCAGGTCCGGACGCACCTTTTCGAAGCTTGTCACCAGAGTCTCAAGCTTTCTGACCTGTTCAATAACTTTTTCCAGCCGCTCTTTTTCTTCGATACAGTCATCAGATGCGTTTATGAGTAAGCGCCGCAACAGACCGCCGATAATCATGGCGGGATTCCGCACTTCATGCGCCATCCGCAAGGCTATTTCAGCCTTGGTCCGTTCAAAAACAATGGACTCAATATTTTTATTCAACTCGAAAATCTCGTGGCTTGTTTTTTCAATCCGTTCACGGTCTCTGTTCATACGCTCCATGATGGTCTGCATCCGATGAAAAAATAGAGTGGCTGAAGCAATCACTACGAAGGTCATGGAGTTTATCGAACCGCTGATCGGCACTAGCTGGCGCCACAGGTCACTTTGGTCGGAAAAATAGAGCAGATGTTTGATAATATGTCCGAGCGAGCGGGAAGCGGAAAAAGCAAAAATTGCGCCGACAAACCAGAAAAGATAATTGGCTAGAGGGGATTCAGGGTCCTTGCTGAAAAGTCTCCGCACCAAAAAGAGGCACTGGGCAGATAGAATGATCATGACAGCAGAGCCACAAAAATCAATAAACCAAACCGGAGATAATGACCAAAATTGCATGGCATGCATTTCTTTTAAAGACTGGTGGTCTCGTATTCCTTCAGCATGGTCTTAATGCCGAGATAAAAGCAGAGTATTGCCGGCACGCTCAGTAGGTGATCCATCTTGAGGATGAAATAGACAACGTCCTGCCAAGATGCAATGGCAAGCGACGGCACCAGATCATCGCCAAGCAATTGGATATGATCTGCCGGTACAAAACGCTCTATAAAATGGCCGGTAAGCGCCCAACCGTTCCAAAGCGCCAACAGCAAGGCGCCATGCGACATCCAGCGCCACTCCCTCCGGTTAATCAAACCGGATCGGTAAATTCTGTAGGCGAAAATCAGCATTGCTAACAGAAAAAAAATGTGAGCTTCCTGATGGACGTACAATCCTATATAGCCGTGTGCCTGTAATGCAAAGACCGGAAGAGGTCCTGCTAATTCTGCTATCAGGAGCAGTGTTGTAAGGGTTACCCAGCGCAATATCCGGAACATGAGTTGTCTCTAAATCCTGAAATAAAAAAATTTTTACTTCAAAATTGATGAATTCGTAAAAACTACGAATTCATCGTTGTGTTACGGTGTAAGTCATTGAAATTACATGGCACGTTAACCGCTTTCTCGACTTTTTACGAGACTATCAAAATTCCTCCTTTTCATTTCTTGCATCCGCAGTCGCATTGGTGCTTATGTTCATGAAACTTCCTGTATTGTTCTTTCATAACCGCCTGCAATTCCGGCGGCGCATTTTCAAGGCAATAAATCAAGGCCGCATCCTGCTCCGCGCTGCCCTCTTCCGCCGTCATACACACCTTGAGTGCCTGCTCAAATGAATCGAATGTCATATCCACTCCTATTTTTTTCGGCCTTTTTTAACCGGTTACAGTCGTAAAATGAAAGATGGCCCTTCTTTCTCAATTTTACATTCAATCTTCTTAATTTAGAGCGGACTATCACACGTTTACCCGACAACTTCAACCACTATTTCAAGAAGGGAAAATAGAATGAAGAAATTTCCTTGTTCTCCGGAATTCGTCGACAATGAACACTTTGACAGCACTATTTGGAGGACGATTATGGGTGCGATTTTAGCTAACGATTTACAATACGAGGAGTCGCCTCAATCAGCGTACCAATTAAAGATGAACTGTTGGTGTTTACCACGGTTGGGGAAAAAAAGTAGTATGAAGATATGGATAGAGAACCCTACCAACACTTTAGTGCTCTAATCCATAAATACGATGATGTATTTTCAAATTAATCGAAACGGATGGAAGATGATGGGCGGAAGGCTCCAGAAATAGCCTTCCACCCTAATATGTGATTACTTCTCGGTTATTTCATAGTTGCCGTCAGCGTCAATCTGCACCACAGCGTTCACTATTCTGGTCTTATAACCGTTTTTTTTCAAAATTTCATTAGACATGCCGGCCATGATACCGGTATTGCAGTGTATAATGATTTCCTTGTCTCTGGGAATCTCCTTGAGTCTTAACTCCACATCTGCCAGGGGGATGTTGACCGCGCCTTTGAGCATACCCTGCGCCGCGGTGTTGGAATCTCGGACATCAAGAATAAACTTGTCGGCCAGATTTTTTTTCACGATGGCTTCGAAATCCTCGATGCTTATTTCACCCCTTGGGGTTTTCTTGACATAGGAGATGGTGGTCGGCATATCACCGGAAACAAGGGTTCCTCTGGATGCAAGCCACCCCTGCATGCCGCCATTAAGAACCGATACATTGGTATAGCCCCAGTTTCTTATTGTATTGAAGGCGGATTCATCCACTACATCTTTTGTATAGAGGATGATGGGGGCTTTTTTGTCTTTCGGGAATCTGGCTCTGGAATTTGCCACTTTGGCGGCAGGTATGCTGACCGCTCCTTTGATATGCCCTCTCTGGGCCGAGACGACCGGTCTCAAATCAATCAGGACATATGAACCATTCTTTTTCCTCATGCTTTTTATATAGCCGGGCTCCGATACCATGAATCCTTTAGCCTTCTTCCAGGCTGGCATTCCGTCATGAAAGACCCGGGTGTTTGCGTATCCGATTTTTTCCGCAACACGTGCGGAAGTGGGACTCAACGCTCAGGTAAATCCCCCGCAATAAAAGATGACCCGCGCGTTCTTGTCTTTGGGCAGGATTTCAGCTCCCATTTTCTTGAGTTTGGGGAAGGGAATGGATACGGCGTCGGGGATATGGCCAGAATTATAGGCTGCAGGCGGCCTGGAATCAACAAGCAGGAATCCTCCCTTTTCCGGCCCCGCTGCTGAAAGTTTGAGCATTTCTTCAACGGATACCAGTTGCTTATCCGGAACCTTAAAAGGCTGCTTCACGAAAATTGCCGTGGCAACAGGGCTTTTTTCCGTTCCTTTGTAAGTCACCGATATCTCCTTGCCTTTCTTCAGCGCAGCAAGGGAATCAGCTCCTTTCAGCAGTGTGTTGTTATCATATTGAATTACCCAAACAACGGAACCTACATCAACCTGCAGGGTTTTGAACTTTTCCGAATGGGCGAGCTTTTTCCCCCTGACAACATTGGGATCAGGGGTGTGGCATTCCTTGCAGCCTTTCATAGTGTTGGGCTTAGCGGCAAGGGCTTTGCCGGTATGGATTGTCAGTCCAAGGCAAAGCATCATAATTGTGGCGAGTAAGGTCTTTTTCAGGGACATGTATCCGTCCTCCTGTAAAATTTGACAAACTTCTATAATTGCCTTTCTTCCTATCGATCGGTTTTCTTTATTTAAACACCTCCATTTAGTTCATACTGTTAACCTTAGAGATAAAAAAATTATTTTTTATGCATCTCCTGAATAGAGAGCATTGCGGAACGCAAGGTTTCCAATGCCGCTATAACTTCGTTGCGTTTGGCAGGATTTATATGGTTGAGGAGTTTGAAATAGAGACCGAAGATGAATTCTTCAATCTCTTGCACTTTTTTTACCCCGACAGATGTGAGACTTATGAGCTTTACCCTGGCGTCGTTCGGGTCCGCTACCCGGCTGACAAATCCTTTTTTGTCAAGATTGTCGATGATCACGGTGGCCCTGCTTTTGGCCACTTCGAGCAAAGCGGCAATCTCCATGCCGGTTAGATACTTATGGCCTTCAAAAAGGAGAAGACATTTGAGTTCCGATTGCAGGAGACCAAAGGAACGGGCCTGGAAATGCATTGCTTCTTTGCAGCAATCATGCATTTCAAGGATGAGTTCCTGCAGTCTGTTTGTTTGATAACCTGCCAGTCGTTGGGCCTGCTCCTTCTGATCGTTCATAGTAATAACTAATATAAGGGAACACCCTTCTCCTGTCAAGCTGGTAAATTTTCTACATTTATTAAATTACGCAGACAGCACCAACCATAACATAGACATTGCCAAGGGAAACGCTGGACAAATAGGGATTCTTTGATTATAGTTATTTGGTCTACGGGCCGGTATTCCGGCCCGTCTTTTTTTATGTCTGGAGGACAACCTGCATCTGTAAGTCTCGAGGGTATGCTACTTGATAGAAAAAGACCCTACCTTGTCGATCCCATTTACAACATGTGACCAACAAAGAAACCCTTTTCGACTTTTTGAGATTATCTCGAGGCAGCAGGTAAATCTTCTTCTTTTTAAGAGGTCATCATACATTGAGCGCAAAACATACGAATGAAATTAATCGTCGCCGCACTTTTGGTATCATCAGCCATCCGGATGCCGGCAAGACAACCCTAACTGAAAAATTGCTGCTTTTTGGCGGCGCCATCCAGATGGCCGGCGCGGTGAAATCGCGCAAAACAGCCAATCACGCGGTCAGCGACTGGATGTCCATTGAAAAGGAACGTGGAATATCAGTCACCACTTCGGTGATGAAATTCAATTACCAAGATTTTGAGATTAACCTGCTGGACACTCCCGGTCATCAGGACTTTTCCGAAGATACCTATCGTGTACTGACCGCAGTTGACAGTGCACTCATGGTGATTGACAACGCCAAGGGCGTTGAGGCGCAGACCGAGAAATTAATGGAAGTTTGCCGGATGCGTAATACCCCGGTAATAACCTTTATCAATAAACTTGACCGGGAAGGTATGGAGCCGCTGGACATCCTTGCTGATATTGAGGAAAAGCTGCAGATTGAATGCACGCCGCTTTCCTGGCCAATTGGCATGGGCAAAAGCTTCAAAGGGGTGTACAACATTTACCAGCGGCAGCTGCACCTCTTCACTCCCGGCCAGGATACCCGGCCGCAGGACAGTATCGTGGTTAAAGACCTTGATGACCCGATGCTTGACGAATTACTAGGTCGTCAGGCTGATAAACTTCGCGAGGATATAGAGCTCCTGGAAGGAGCGGCCAATCCCTTTGAACATAAAGAATATTTAAAGGCGAGCCAGACTCCGGTATTTTTCGGCAGTGCCATCAATAATTTCGGAATCAAGGAATTATTAGACGCCTTTGTTGAACTGGCACCAGCACCTGGTCCCCGCTCCACCACCAGCCGGCAGGTCTCCCCAGACGAACAATCTTTTTCAGGTTTTGCTTTTAAAATCCAGGCTAATATGAATCCAGCCCACCGGGACCGCATCGCATTTTTCCGTATTTGTTCCGGGAAGTTCAACCGCGGCATGAAGGTGCGTCACCACCGGCTCGGCAAAGAAGTGGCCCTGGCCAATGCCACCATCTTCCTGGCCCAGGACCGCAGCAATGTGGAGGAGGCCTATCCGGGCGATATTATCGGCATCCACAACCACGGCACCATCAAGATCGGCGACACCTTCACCGACAAGGAGCCGCTCAAATTTACCGGGATTCCAAATTTCGCACCCGAACATTTCCGCCGGGTCCTGCTCAAGAACCCGCTCAAAGCCAAACAGCTCAATAAGGGGCTGCTGCAGTTGGCCGAAGAAGGTGCGGTGCAGATGTTCAGACCGGTTATGGGCAGTGACTATATCTTGGGGGCTGTGGGGGTGCTGCAGTTTGACGTGACCATGTCGCGGCTCAAGGCGGAATATGGAGTTGATGCGGTATACGAAGGAGTGGAATACGCTACGGCCCGCTGGATTAGCTGTGATGACAAAAAAAAGCTTGAGGAGTTTACAAACAAAAACCAGGCCAACCTGGCCATGGACGCGGAGGGTCATCTCTCCTTTCTGGCAGCCAGTGAGTGGCGACTATCCCGCACCATGGAGCTTTTCCCCGATATAAACTTCCACAAGACCAGAGAGTATAGCTAGTTCCCATCCGGAAAGTCGCAGACTTGGAGGATGCTTGATCAAGTTGTATCCAATTCGGAAACTGACAATTTTGCGAAAGGTCAAGGAGATCAATGAATTGCGCGGAGACGTACTTGTGTACGTTGCACAAGCAATTCCGCAGATCGACGCAGAGATTTCGCAAAAGGGGCGTTTCCGGATGGAAACTAGCTAATCATTCAATAGTTGAATGGTGAATTGAGAATTGCGAAACTTCTAAATTCTTCAATCCACATTCACATTTCTCCCGGATTAGCCCTTTTCAACCAGTACCAACCAGGCGCCGTCTGCAAGCTGTCTCTGTTCCAGAATTTTATGCCCTTCTTTGATAACCGATCCCGGCACATTATTAATGGGCGGACCATCGTCCAGGATCAATTCAAGGACCTGGCCAGACTGTAATTTGGCCAGTTCCACCTTTGTATAGACCATGTTCATGGGGCATCCGACTCCACGGCAATTTTTGACCGCGTCTGCTGTTTTTATCTTTGTCATGGTATCCTCCGATATGGATGATTGATTACAGGCAATTTGACCTTGAAAAATTTTGTCATGAACCACAACTTTAGGCACTTTAGTACACTTCGAACTTTAGGCACTTCACTGCTGTCCATGTAAAATTCGATATCACTTCATAACCTCCTGAAATTTGTTTCGGGCATAGAAATTCCAGAATTAAATTCCTTCCTCTTTAAGGATCTCAAGGGCTTCGGGGCTGACTTCCCCTCCCTTGATGAGAAATGATTTGACTATGGGTTCCTTACCGGCCAGGGAAATTATGACATAGCTGAGGTCCGGGTCATACGCCAATCTGATATCTTCGATAGACGGCCGGGCCGGGGTCTCCGGATGGCTATGGTACACGCCACAGAGTGTCAGTCCCCGATTCCGTATATCTTTTACCGCTGCGAATTGTTCTTGGGGATCCATGCTGAAATGATCAGCTGCTTTATCGGTGTTGGTCATCTCGTAATGGTGGCCGACCAGGCCGGCCTCTGCAGCCAGATAACCACATGCTTCATAGGGCAGCTCTTTTTCTGCGTGGGAAATAATGGCCCTGATGACATTTTCTTTCACTTTCAGCATAGTTGTGACGCCCTTCTAATATTGATGAATTCGTAAAAATACGAATTCACCGTTGTATCAGGGTGTAAATCCCTAATTTTACATTCCACGTTAACCTTTTTCCCGACTTTTTACAGGGCCATCAATATTGCCGCAGATTACAAGTCAAAGCCTGTTCTTCATCGATAAGTTCGGTTACAGTTGGGTTTTCACCGCAAATGGGGCAGTTTTTTTGCTTTTGCAATGTTACTTTTCTGAAATTCATGGTTTTGGCATTAAAGGAGAGCAAGGTGTCGGTGAGGAGTTCTCCCACTTCAGTAACATACTTTAAAGCCTCGGCTGCCTGGATTGTGCCGAGCATACCGGCGATTGCTCCAAGCACTCCGGCTTGGGAACAGGTCGGCACCGCATCAGGAGGGGGTGGTTTCCGAAAAAAGCACCGGTAGCACGCCGATTTCCCAGGCACCACCGTCATAGTCTGACCATCGAACCGCAGAATTCCCCCATGGGAAAAGGGAATATTATCCATGACACAGGCATCGTTCACCAGAAATTTGGTGGGAAAATTATCTGTACCATCCACGACAAAATCGTAGTCACGGATGATCGCCCTGATATTATCGGCATTCAGGCATTCCTGATAGGTCTTGACCTCAATACCGGGATTGATGGCAAGCATTTTCTCCTTGGCCGATTCAACCTTGGGCATATCGATGTCTTTGGTAAAATGCACAACCTGCCGCTGCAGGTTGGAGATTTCCACGGTATCACTGTCAACAATGCCGATGGTTCCGATACCGGCTGCCGCTAAATACAGGGCGGCAGGAGCCCCGAGTCCGCCGGCTCCGACGATCAACACTTTGGCGCCAAGCAATTTAGCCTGGCCTTCCACGCCGACATCCTGCAGAAGGATATGGCGGCTGTAACGTTCCAGTTGTTCTGAGGTAAAGTCAATCATGATAACTCCGTAAAAAATCGGGAAAATGGTTAACGTGCCATGTAATTATAACGAGTTACGACGTAATATAACGATGAAGTCGTATTTTTTACGATTTCATCAATCATAATGGTTCGAACCCCCTTTCCAAGTCTTCAAGCAGATCTTCATGGTCTTCAATGCCGACCGCTAAACGAAGCATGGTCGGCCTTACCCCCATGGCCAATTTTTCCTCTTCGGAATATTCGGTAAATATTGTGGAAGCAGGATGCAGGATAAGTGTCTTGTTGTCGTTGAGATTGGTTGCCCGCCTGATGAGTTGCAACCTGTCTATAAAGGCAAAGCAGGCCTCCCGGCTCTCCAGGTCAAAGGTCAGCAGACCGCCGTATTTATTGTTGAACTGTTTTCCGGCGATTGCAAAGTAAGGTGAACTTGGCAGGCCGGGATAGTGGACCGCCTTGACCTTTGCATGCTGTTCGAGAAACTTCGCCAGTTGCATTGTATTTGCACAGCTTTTCTCTATACGCAGGCTCATGGTCTCCAGCCCAAGGCTCTGGAGATATGCATTATGGGGAGACATGCAGGCCCCGACGTTACGGTAAATTTCCTGACGAAGGGCGGCTATAAAAGCCATCTGTCCCGTTTTTTTGGCGAGATTCCCCAGCCTTGGGGACTTGTACCAGGCAAAATTGCCGTTATCGATAATAACCCCACCAACGGATGTTGCTCCGCCGGAAATATATTTGGTGCTTGAAAGAACCTCGATGTTCACCCCTGCCTTTTTGGTGTTAAAAAGATATGGGGTAAGCAGCGTGTTGTCCATCACCAGAGGCACCCCATGTTTCTTGCTCACTACACTCAATTGGCTGCAGTCGGCAACCTCGAGCTGTGGATTGGTGATGCTTTCAACAAACACAGCACGCGTATTGGCATCGATAGCGGAATCGACTTCATCCGGGTCGGTCATTGAAACATACTTGACCTCCAAACCCCAAGGCTTAAGGGTCTTTTCAAACAGCGACAGGGTGTTGCCGAAAAGATATCTGGTGGTCACGATGTTAGTTCCGGTTTCTGCCAATGCCAGAATGGTATTGCTTATGGCGGCCATTCCTGAAGCCACTGCCAACACCGCCGTCCCGCCGGAAAGCAACCGCAGCCGCTGCTCAAAGTCCTCAACCGTGGGATTAGAAATACGGGAATAGGCGTGTGCAGGTTTTTTCCCTTCAAAAGTAAGTTGGATCGAGCGGGCGCTTTCATGCTCAAAGGCAACGCTGTCATAAACCGGCATCCGTAAGGAACCATGCACATCTTTCTTCAGGGAGGCCCCATGAACGGCCTTAGTAGTGAATCCTTTCATGCGAAAGTGCCGCCCCCCATGAAATACAGGAATTCTACATGATCGTTGTCCGAGATCTCTGTCGCATCATATCGCGACCGGTCAACTATCTCACCATTGAGCTGCACTGAGACCATGTCCGGTGATTCTACATCTTTTACCTGTAACAGCTGGGCAATTGTGAGACGTGCATCATCAAGTTGCTGATCTTCGCCATTGATAGTGATCTGCATGCCTTCCTCCACTCAAAATCATTTTCTTAATTTTCTTAATCTTGATTAAATTGATCAATTTAATCAAGATTAAGTCACAAAGCTCACCCTGTCAAGAAAAAAATGTCTCTCTCAAAAAATCTCCTGCATCTTTTCTGGCCCGAATTTCTTACAAGTATCATCGCGAAACGGTGTGCCGCGAAGCAGTAGACATCTGCCATTGCAGCGTTGCAGCAGATGCTGGTGAGAAATGTGGGCTAGGAGAAAAAAACCTTTACGCGATAAAAGGTGAATTTTTGACCCAGTGCTTGTGACGGGCGGAATTAAAGTTCACCGGTGCAACGGGATTTTCCCTAAGCGATAACAAGCATCATGAAGTACACCCTGAAGCACCTCGCAAGAGGGCATAAAGGCACTTGTACTCCCTATGAGGGAGTATAAACGTAGATTTACCTGTTCAATAAGGGATCAGATATTATAGGAAATAACATTGCGGCGTAACTGCTGCTGAGAAAGGAGATCGGCCAGGCTCACCGTAAGAACTTCCAGGACTTTCTTTTCTGCCTTATGAAAAAGGTCGTAGACGACATCGGTTGGATCATTGGTCATAGGAATAAACTCAATGCCGCCTTCCAGCAGAGTGATGATTTCCGCGGCCAGGATTTGACCGGGCGGCCGTGCCAGACTGTAGCCGCCATATTTGCCGCGCACGCTCTTGATAATATTTGCCTTACCAAGCTGATTGAAAATCTGTTCCAGGTACTGCCGCGGTATGTCCTGCCTGGCGGCAATATCCTTGATCTGCAATAATCCCTGATCGTAACTCACGGCTAAAGCCAGAAGAGCCTTGAGGCCGTATTTGCTTTTCTTGCTGAGGGAAAGCATATCGTGGATAGTGGAGTTTCCTTAGTTACCAACCAATAGAAGCTCCACACTTCAGGCAGCGGGGAGCTTCTATTATAAATGTGAGAATGGTAAATACAAAATTTGCCAATTTATAATGTATCATTCTGATTATAAATTTTCACAATGAAAATGAGGCTAGGCGCATTCAGAATAGCCGCAGGCGTGGCAGACGTGACAGCCTCCTTCATGCTCCACCACCCCGCCGCATTCAGGACATGCGCCAAAGGTCATGTCTTCGGTAAGGGTTTTGTCCTTACAGCCGTTGTTTTCCTCCAGATGCTGTCGCAGGGCGCGGGCTATGGCATCAGCACAGGATGTCACACGATTCTCACCAAAGCCGGCCGGCTTGTGGCAACTGATCCCGATCAATTCTTTAACAATCGGCTCAGGCTTCATGCCGCTGCGCCAAGCCAGGGAAACAAGACGACCGATGGCCTCGCACTGGCTGGCTGCACAGCCTCCAGCTTTACCAACCATATTGAACAACTCAAAGGGATGTCGATTATCGTCTTCGTTGATCGTAACGTACATCGGTCCACAGCCGGTGGTCATCTGGAATGTACGGCCAGGAAGCATTCGCGGCCGATTCCGCTTAACCATGGGCTGGGCGGTGGCCGCAGCGGGCTGAGCAGATGTTTTTTTGTCGGTTTTGCCAATATTAAGTACCTGATTTTCACGGCAGCCGTCCCGATAAATGGTGAGCCCCTTACAGCCGGTATTGTATGCAAGTAGAAAAGCCTCCTCGACATCCTCACGGATCGCATCATGGGCGAAGTTGATGGTCTTGCTCACCGCGTTGTTGGTAAATTTCTGAAAGGCTGACTGGATATCGATATGGTTCTTGGGGCTGATATCATGGGCGGTTTCGAACAGGCGCCGATATTTAGCCGGGATATCATCAATACCCTGAAGACTACCGCGATGAGCAATGGTTTTGATCAGGTCCATGGAGTAGAAATCATTATCCTTGGCAATTTTTTCAAATTGTGGATTGACCTCAAACAGTTCATCATTATCCATTACCCGTCTTACATAGGAAACGGCAAACAATGGTTCGACACCGCTGGAGCAGCCGGCCAGGATGCTGATCGTTCCGGTCGGCGCAATGGTGGTGCGGGTGGCATTGCGCACCGGCTGGTCCGGGTTTTTCTCCGCATAAATGGATTTAGCAAAGTTCGGAAAAGCACCACGCTTTTCCGCGAGCCTGCAGGACTTTTCAAATGCCTTGTCGTCTATAAACTGCATGACATCCTCAGCAACATTGATGGCCTCGGTGGAGGAATAAGGATGGCCAAGCTGGATAAGCATGTCGGCAAAACCCATGACGCCCAAACCGATCTTGCGGTTTTGCTTGGTGACCGTCTCAATTTCCGGCAGGGGATAGCGATTGATGTCAACCACATTGTCAAGGAAATGGACTGCCAGTTCCACGGTGTTGCCGAGTTTGTCATAGTCAATCCGGTTGTCAGTTACCATATTGGCAAGGTTAAGCGACCCCAGGTTACACGATTCATAAGGCAACAGGGGCTGTTCGCCGCAGGGATTGGTGCTTTCGATCATGCCTACCTGCGTAGTCGGATTGTGGGCATTGATCCGGTCGATAAAAACAATGCCCGGCTCGCCGGAACTCCAGGCCTGCTTGACAATCTGTCGAAAAAGTTTTGTGGCGTTCTGTTTTTTGACTACTTCGCCGTTGCGGGGATTGATTAGGTCGTAATCACTGTCTGCCTGCAAGGCTTGCATGAATTGGTCGGTAATGGCGACAGAAAGGTTGAAGTTCTGCAGGATTGAGTGGTCGGATTTTGCCTTGATGAAATCCATAATGTCTGGATGATCGACCCGCATAATGCCCATGTTGGCGCCGCGTCGGGTGCCGCCCTGCTTGATGGTTTCGGTGGCCACGTCATATACCTGCATGAAAGACAACGGTCCGCTGGAAATTCCTTTGGTGGAATGGACCACATCATTTTTCGGGCGGATGCGTGAAAAGGAAAAGCCGGTGCCGCCTCCGCTTTGATGGATCAATGCCGTATGTTTGACGGTCTCGAAGATACTTTCCATGGTATCTTCAACCGGCAGGACAAAGCAGGCTGACAACTGGCCCAGTTCCCGGCCGGCATTCATCAAGGTGGGCGAGTTGGGGAGAAAATCAAAAGCAGCCAGCAGGTTATAAAACTCTCCAGCCAGTGATTCGACGTCAACTTTCCTGTTGTAGTTCAAATCACCGGCAGCAATGGTGTTTGCCACTCGCCACAGCATACTGATCGGCTCTTCCATCACCTGCCCATTTTCATCCTTCATCAAATACCGCCGTTCTAAAACGGTCAGAGCATTGTCCGAAAACTGCGGGGTCATAAGGGTGGAGGGAATGGAGAAAGTAGTTTTTGTTTTTGTCGGCACCATTTGGCAACTCCTGCTGTGATTTTTGGAAACTCCTTTACGAATGGTAGTCAGATCAACATATGCTTTCTGCTGGCTTGTGCTTTATCCATGCCGGAATCGGGTTTTCGACCGCTATGTTTGCCGGCAAATAATACCAAGTTGCATCCAAAGAGATAACAAGGCCGCTAAGGAGGAGGCTCCGGAGGCGTATATGAAATACGTCGAGGAAGCCGACGACGCAGCCAACAAAGTTAGAATTTGAATGCGACTTGGTATCAATCACACACACAATGTCTCCGAATCCTGGTATCGCCGTCATTCATGGTGATGATCCGGCGGAAAATAATCGGTAAAAAGTATTACGATTTTATAATTTTCAGAATGATAAGCCGGAAGGCTTGTCACGGCGGGCAGATAGCTTTGCCCAAGCCATTGAAAATAGAGGCCCTTAATAAAAAAACACAATATATTGTGCACCGTACGATCCCACACACACAATATATAGTAATTTTATTTATCGAATAGATGGGAAGTTGTCCAGCAAAAAATGCTAAATGGGGGAAAAAAATGAAATAGTCTTAAAGTATCAGGACCTTACACTATCATCACCATCGACGGAAGACATATAACTCGAAATTCCTAACCCTCATTCACATCATTGATTCATCCATATCAATTGAAGCTCCCCGCGGCCGCTTGCGCACGCGACCTTTTTGCGTAACCTGCGGGGAATACGCTCGCTGATCGTGTTCAACTAGAATTAACTCAATCAAAGCAGGCAACGGTGCTCGTGGAGTGCGTCGAGGATCATCAATTCCATACTATACTGCTCTTGCAGCAGGCAACCAGTTGACTTTGCGAGTTCATCTAATAAATATTTCGGCGTGTTATCACTGATCCGGCGGCATAGGTAGTTCAAACAGAACATCGGCTTGTATGGCAAACCGCAACCCTCAGGGCCAAGAAAGGTGCATTCCCTGTTGTCATTGTCATGCACAGTAATCTGAAAACCAGCAAGAAAATTGATCAAAAACAGAATCCCATCGCTTTCTTCATCCATGGTCTTGCTGCAACAACCGCCCGTCGGACTGGTATTGCCGCAATCGCTGCACAGTTCCGGGAGGCGCATATTCTGCATTAACTTGTTAGTATCACTCAGACATTGTGCCATTCCCTCAAGCTGCCTCTGCATAGCGGGCACTGCCAATATTGTGCTGCCAAACAGATTATAAAGATGGTGAGCAAGGTGAATTTTTCTATCCACTTCGCCCCAGAATATTTCATTACGGGAATAGCTGGCCATAATTTGTCCCACCCCCAAATTACCTTCACCGTAATAAGAGCTGCTGTTATTTTTTTCTTGACAAGGATATTTCTTCAGGCCTACACCAAAGATATAGCCAAATAAACAGTAAAATACTTTTACAACCGAATACATTAGGGATGATTCATGAAGAAAAAAGCATCCGCAAAAGTTCACAGCAGCTGCCGTATCTGCATGAATACAATCCTTTTCTGCCAAAATTCATGTCGACCATTCCATATATATCAAGAATTTCAATAATGGCCAAGATGGGTATCAGTAGATAAATAGCTAAGGAGGGGAAAAAATGAAACTAATCAACATGGTAATCTTTTTTACATTGATCAGTCTGGCATTTGCTTGCGGATCTGTGGCATCAGAAATGGAAAAAGCCGAGAAAATACCGTCCGCAAGCATGGCGGCGGAAAATCCGGAGGGTCTTGTTGCAGCGGAAAAAAGCCTGGTCGGGCTGGATGTGACCAATCAGCAGGGTGAGGTTATCGGCAAAATCTCAGATCAGATACGGGACGCTGCTTCGGGAAATATCAATTATGTAATCGTTACCATGGCCGGCGCCAGTGGAGAAGGTCATGCCGTACCCTTTCAGGCCATTAGCATGCTTGGCGAGGAAAATAAGGTGGCCTTGAAAATCGATGAAAAAAAACTGGCCGACGCCCCCAAACAACAGGCCACTATGTCGAATGAGGAGTTTAATAAAGAAATCCATAAATATTATGGACTTACGCCGAAATGGGAGAGCAAAACGGAAGGCAGCAAGGAGTAAAAGTATTTGGTATGCAGGTGGAAGGAATTGTCCTTGCCTCTGCACATGAAACCCATCATTGCCGTTCAGGGGGCTACTACTAGTTGGTAGCCCTTTTTTAATGCCACGGTACATGCATTCGTAAATATTATGTGCCCTTTACAGGCTCCAACAATTTTCAAGGAGAGGCCATTACAACCTGATCTTTGACAAAAATGTCTTCCAGCTTGGTTACTTTAAGGACCTCCCGGTCTTCCGCCAGTGTCCGTGGGATGATAATTGTGATGCCGAATCCTTCTCTTACTAGATTTACATCAGAGAGATAATCTCCACGCTGCCCAGGAAGATTATCGGGGGAAGATATTTCTATTCTGTTTTCATCAACAAACCTGATGATCTCATTGATGTGAGCCAACCCTATGGTCAACAGTGCGAACCTCTTTTTGATGTTGCCCTGACGGAACTCGGACTCTATTATGCCCGGAATATTCTGCAGCATTGTTGCGGTCCTTAATTCCTGCAGAGAATTCAGTTCAAATTGCAGCGACAAAGGATCATTAGAATCATCGGAGCTTTCTTCAAGTCTGGCAAGCCTGCTGCTCACTGCATCATAGAGATGCATATCCTCCACTTGCTGCGCTCTCATCATGTAATTCTCAATCAAAAGCATTTCAGCATTTACATAGCAAGAATTGTCTGAGAGTTTTTGCTCAAGAATCTGAGCATCAAACAATTGACTTTCGAGATCAAAGTGAACATCACCCATTTGCGCAAAACTTGCCTCATTGTTATCAGCAGCCGCCCTGAAAAAACCTTCGGGCAAAATGAGCTGCAAGTTTTTATGGCGGTTCAGCCATTCTCCTATTCTGAATACTTCAGCCTGAGTTTTTGAGGTGTTGCTGCCATTTTGCCTGCTCAGAAAACTCCTGTGGCCCATTCCGATGATAAAGAGTTGTTTCGGGCTCAATTCATTGTGACGGAAGATCACTTCCCCGTAGGCAGTTGGCAAGGCAGACTCGTCAAGGATTGTATTTTGATCCTGCGAGGAACTGTGCTGTACTTCGGCGTCAGCAGGGGTGCAGACAAGAAGAAACAAAAAAAACAGTAGGTTTGCACCGAAAATGAATATCAAGCCGGCTGAAAAGGTATTACTGCGGTTACTTTTAAAAATTTTTCTCAGAATTGTTACTTTCTTGGAAGAGGGTGTCGCCTTCTGCATCTCTGCATCTCCTCTGGGCGGCATTTGGTAACAACAGAAGGATCAGCAGTGAGCATGTGGTTAAGTAAATCCGGCAATCCCGCTGTCATAGAGACAAAGCTCCTGTAGACCGGTGACTTTGCGCCTCCACCTTTCGATGGATTTGCCTTTTATCAGATCTTTTTTTACTATTTATTTATAACAAAATTGATTCAATTAGTCAATGCGCAGATGGACCGGAACAAGGATGTTACTGCTCTTTTTTCCCTTTGCGGAAACCTCGGAACCACCAATGGAAAAGGCCGCATTGAGGCTAAAATCTCATCAGAGATACGACGTGAGCCGACGGATCTTTTCATGCGGATCGTATTCACATTCTATCTTTGTCATCTAGCCCGCTTTTCTCACAAGTATTGTTGCGAAACAATGCAGTGGGCCGCCGGGATGATTCCAGGGCCTCCTCCTTACCGCCTTGTTTCTTCTTGAATATGTTTTTATGTCAGGAAAATAATTCTCGCTGCTCGTAATCGATCATAGGGTAATGCAGCCTAAGAAAATGATCTGTCTCTGTAGATGTAATCAGAAATGCATAGGAAGTGCTGGTAAAATGGCCGCGGCCGGACGGCACAAAACAGGGGATCTGTTTTCATGGGGCGGCGGGGAATTTCATGCGAGGCGCTGTAAAAATTTATACTTCAGGACCTTTAATGCGCCGGGCAATGGTTGTTTGCTTTATGGTTGAGCATCCAGCCTGACCTGCACTCAAATCAAGGAACGTGAATTGGGTGCGCCCTAAAATTGCTTCTCGTCAAAAAGAGCAACCCGCTTGACAACATGTAACATTGCTTCCTTAAGGTGTTGAGAGGGATTAATGAACTGAACTCCAATGCCTGCATCATCAGATGACCCGTTTTGATTGACCCACATTACTTTGGCTTCAACGGATTCTTCCTGTAAATCTCCTACGGAAAATGTCAGTTTTGTGGTATCCCCAACCCGTGGGGGAGTTTCAGTGAACAAAAACATTCCATCAACGGATATATTTTCACTGAAGGAGATAAGATAATCTCCCTGATGGATGAAGTTGACTTCAAACCTGGCCGGCACCCTTTTTTGCTCTCTTCTATCGATCGTTCCCATTGTTCCCTTCTCCAAAAAGAAAAATAGTTATTACTTTGATGAAACATGGTTTCAGGAAAGATGCAACCCTCTCTGTCAGATTAAGACAATTTTTTCGTTATGACAACTAATCCTCTTAAATAACGCGCCCAGAAGCAAGATTTATTTCCTCAGTGGTTCAGTCGCTTGCTTGCTGGCAACATCGGTTTAGCCTAAGCATCGGCAAATCCAAAAAATGTTGGTCTGCAAGAAGCATGGAATGCGTTTTCTGTGCTTGATGAACTGGGCTTTAGTTCTTTCTGGCACTATAGGAGAGCATTAGGGAAAAGGCATGGAAAATACTTATAAAGAAACAACTGTCAGGACCGACATCGAAACCGGAAACTCTCCTTATTTTCAGAAAAAATCAAATAATGATCCTGTGGAAGTGGTAAATGGTATGAATAAAATTGTATAATAAGTAAGAGACAAATTATTAGGGGTATATACTTTTATGACTCAGCTCAGCCCTATTGAAATTGATCCGAAAACTTTTTTATACGAACATTGTTCACTCCCTGCCCTGCCTGAAGTTTTGACCCAAATTCAGAATATTATTCTCTCGAAAGACATTGACATTGACAGAATAGCCGACCTTATTAATCGAGATCCTTCACTGGTTGCCCAGATCCTTAAAATTGTGAATTCTGCCTATTATGGTTTGCCGGTGGAGATCTCTAATACAAAACTTGCCGTAGCCTATCTTGGTATTAATACGATACATCGTATTGTGTTATCGATTTCTGTTGTTAACACCCTGGCCACCGAAGAAAAAAAAGAGCTTAACACAATTTGGCTCCATTCCGTATTTGCCGCCCTGTGTGCAAAGAGTCTGGCTTCTAAATTTGAACCACTGCTGAACACAGATGAACTCTGGTCAGCTGCTATTCTGCATGATATAGGCAAGTTGATATATCTTAAGTTTTTCCCCGATCAGTACAAAGAAATTAATAAATTCAGCAATATCAATAAATGCCTTTTCAGCGAAGCTGAAAAACATTATTCCCTCCCTTCAAGTGCCTATCTTGGCACCCTCTTGTGTGATCGTTGGAGATTACCCAATAATATTCGACAAGCCTGTTCTTTCCATGGCCTTCATGACCTGACCAGTCATACCAATAAAGGCGCAACGGGAAATTTTACTTCCATGATTTCCTTGGGCAACGTAACAGCCGTGTTGCTGAGTGATGAGTTGAAAAAAGAAAAGAAAATAGAAATCGCTCAAACCATTAAAACTTCCTTACAAATTGAAGAATCTGAATTTCTGGTTTTGATGGGAGAATTATCGGAATTACAACCTGAAGCGGAAAAATTCATGTTGCATGATTCTCAATTTTAGTCAGGCCGGCGACACTGACCGAGTAGTGTCATACATGATTAATTCCCATTTTTCTGAGGATATGTCGTGCCGGAGAATATACATGGCGCCGTCATCACCACGAACCTTGAAATATCTATGGTCAGGCGCGAGCCAACGATCAATAACTTCCAGCACTTCTACTCGCCTTTCTTGCAGGAAGAAACGGCGCGGTGTTTCTTCCCCACGAAACCCTGCATAACATGAGACTCTGATATCAAATACAGTATCACTCATACCTTTCTCCACCAGTAAGCGGCACAAAGAACACTGCTAAAATCTCTCTGGTTGAAATTTCATCATTCTTTTGCTTTTCGACGAGCAATAAATGCTGGAGCGAATGGGGCGCGCCAACCGGGATAACCAGGCGAGCGCCAGGCATTACAGCCGCATAAACACATAATTATTGACTTGTTCATAATCATATCATCATTCCGGTTTTATCAATAATTTTATAATGGATTGTGTAGTATCCAACCAAAACGACCCTTGCGCAAAATATCTGAACACGTTGCCATTTCCAATTACTCCATTCATTCTTCAGGTTTCCACAATTGCATTATATTCGGCTTGTTACTCCAGAACGAGGATATTTTTTTGCGCACATATGTCTTTGAGGATCTTCGGCCACACTGAGACGCTGACCTCTCCGATATGGGCGGTGCGCAGCAGATACATGTAAGTCCTGGACTGGCCGATACCTCCGCCGATACTCAGCGGAATCTCATCATTAAGGATGGCCTGGTGATAAGGCAGGTTGAGGAAATCCTCCTGGCCGGACATTTTAAGCTGAACTTTGAGAGACTCCTTGGTGACCCGTATCCCCATCGAGGTCAACTCATGGCGTCTTTCCGTCACCGGGTTCCAGACCAGGATATCTCCGTTTAAGCCGTGGTAGTGCTCATTGTTTTTGACAATAGTCCCGGTAGCCCAATCATCATAATCCGCTGCGCGCATCTCGTGTGGATAGCCGTCCTTCAGGGGCCAGCCAATGCCGATGATAAAGATTGCCGGGGATTTCTCCTTTAAAACGCGGGTCTCCCTCTCCTTCCTTGGCAGATCCGGGTACATATCGAGAATCTCTTCGGCATGGAGGAATGTGAGCTCATCGGGAAAATCGGGGTATTTAGAGGTCTTGAGCTCAGGGAACATATCCTGGGCCATCCGGCCGGCTCCCCGGATCACCTTCCAGATCTTTTGTACCACATCCTTTAAGAAGTCAAGGTTGCGTTCTTCCATGGTGATGACCCGCTCCCAATCCCATTGATCCACATAGGCGCTGTGATCATGGTCCAGAAAATAGTCCTTGCGCACCGCCTTCATATCGGTGCAGATGCCTTCGCCAACCTTGCAACCGAACTGTTTGAGAGCCACTCGTTTCCATTTGGTAGCGGCCTGGACAACCTGGGCTGTTATGGGCTTTTCGAGACCCAGACCGCAGAGGAATTCCACTGGGGTTCGTGAACCGTCGCGATCCAGGTAATCGTTTACCCCGCTGTCCTTGTCAACAATTAGAGGAACCTGAACCATGTGCAGATTGAGTTCGCGGCACAGATTTTCCTCAATATACTTTTTCATTGCAAAGACGGCGTCCATTCTTTCCTTCGGAGGGAGAAGGGCTTCGTAGTCCTTGGGGAGGCTTTCAAAAACGTCGTCATAATTGCCGATGCCTGGTCCGGCCAGGTCTGCGTTCTTATCAGTCATTTCGTATCCGTCCTGTATTCCGTTTTGGTAACGGTGCTGTTATTTATAGATCTTAGGATACTGGAACTACTTTTCAAGTTGGTAATCAGGTATTTTAGAGGAGGGGCTGATGATGCCCTGCTAGATTGACAATTTTATCATATATAGAATACCAGACTGAAAAAACTTCTTTGTAGGAAAAGAATATATAGGTTGCGGATTTTGCGGCAGAAACATCTTTGGTTCATCGAACCTCCCAGCAGCCGCTCAGAACCTTTTCAGAATAGGGCTTACCAGTGCGCTGCGGCTGCGGAACTGGCAGCTACTACCAGCTCATCTTTTAGACCATATTCGCTTTCAAAAAGTGTCAAAGGATTTAAAGTGATAGCCTCGTTTTCCAAGAGATTGAGAAATATGGCAACAATTTCCGGATCGAATTGTGTTCCAGCCTTCTCCTGCATGTAAAGAACAATTTTTTCTCTGGTCCACTTTTCCCGGTAGGGGCGATCAGAAATCAGCGCATCAAATACATCGGCCACTGCTAGAATTCTTCCCTCAAGTGTTATTTGACCTTCTTGCAAGCCATCAGGATATCCGTTTCCATCATAATGTTCATGATGCTGTTTAATGATCGGGATAATTTCCTCAAAGGCTCCGATAGGCTCTAAAATTCGTGCTCCCATAGCTGGATGTTTCTTGACAGCATCATACTCCTCGTCGGTAAGCTTGCCATTCTTATCGAGCAATGTAACAGGGACGCCAATTTTACCAATATCATGCAAGAAAGCGGCCCGCCGCAGTATTTCTTGACGCTCCTTGGAAAGCGGAATAGCCTGAGCAATCTGTAGGGCATAGATTGTTACACGCTCGGAATGACCGGCAGTCCATGAAGACTTCGCATCTACGGTTCTTCCAAAAGCCTGAATTGCACCCCAGCTCAACCGTTCAAGTTCTTCAATAAGGTGTGAATTTGCCAGGGCAACAGCCATCTGCGTGGCCAGTTGGCTGGCATGGGCAATATCGTCCTCCTTGTCCTTTATTGTCCCTTCAGCATAACCGAGTACAAACACGCCGGCGAGTTTCTCTTTGAGAACCAGAGGAATAACGGCATAGGCTGTCGCGGAATAGTGTTGCAATAGAGTCAGGTAGTCCGGTACTTTTTCTCCTGTATCAATAACAACTTCACCTGAAAGTAATTGTTTAGCATGCGCAGGAGTCATTTCTGCCCCTTGTTCCAGGCGAACTACGCCTTTTTCCTTGTCCTGCAGTGAATAGTGCAGATGTTTACCATTATCAGGGGTAACAAGACCAATGGCCACCATTTCACAATTCAAGAAAGAAAATAAACGACTGAGCATCGTATCAACAATAGTATCTGTTTCCAAGGAAGAGAGAATGGCCCTGTCTATTTCTGACATTGTGGTCAGGGTGTTGAATTGTCCGCTGAGCTGGCCGGACATTGCATTGAATGAATATGCCAAGTCGGCAAATTCATCTTTGCTGTTCACTTCAACCCGGCTGCTGAAGTCACCTTGAGCGATACGCTCTGTTCCTGTTTTGAGACTTTCCAAGGGGACGAGGCTTTTGCGAATATAGATGATGCTCAGAAGGAGCACTATCCACACCGAAAGAAGGATGACCAAGGGAAAAATTCTTTCAAAATGGTGGAGAGGTTCCAGGACATCTGCTTTATCTTGGCTTAAGACGACAATCCAATCCGGGGCGGCAAAATTGGAGCGCAGAAAGATGGACCAGAAACTTGCCAAATAGTTAATGTTGTCATTTTCAAATTCAAAATGACGGTTGTTGCCGCCGTTGACCAGTTTGCTGCGTTCCATTTCTCTCAGCATACCCTGGGGCTTTTTAAACGGATTGAAAAGTAATATATTGGATTGATCAAGCACGCTTATACGAGTCTGCTGGGGAATCGTATTGACATTTCCTACACCCCAGAGGAAATCCGTATTGATTTCCGCTACCAAAAACCCGGTGGCAGGAATATGCACATCTAGAGGTTTAATCATGAAGATACGGCTGGATTGCTCGCGATTATCACTTAGAACAAGGGTTCTTCCAGGATAATCCTGGCCATATTTATTGTCGGAAAACTCCGGGACGTTTTCAATGGTTTTGAAAACAGCGGTTGTTTCTCCGGGAGGTACGAGATGAACAATCCCCTCGAACCATTGCTCATAGTGTTTCTTCTGGGCCTCACTTGCAAAAGAGAACAATGGGTGAAGATTATCAAAACCCGAGATGATAATTTCCAGATTGGATTCCAACAAAAGTAACCGCTCGTAGATGGTCATCCCCACTGACTTGGCCATATGCTGCAAGCGTATTCTGTACTGGTCTTCCAGACTGGCAGTGACCTGATTGAATGTCAACACCGTTAAAATAAGAACCGGCAGCAACGCGCAGCTGACAAACAACGCAAAGATTCTCCGGGCTATCTTGCTATAGAATACTTTTGTCTTGATTTTCATACCATTTGATATCAGTAATCCGAAACCAGGCCCACAAACTCACCGTTATTTGCGCGAACTATGTCGTCCTTGCTCATTGGTGTAGTAAAAGGTTTTTTGCTTTTGCCGTCCGCGCCCATGCTATATAGATCAAAATCCGTATTAACCGGCACCAAATTTTTATCCTTCCGCAACTCTCCAATTTTGGCGCCGGCCACTCTGGTATATTGATAGGGATTACCCCACCGATCAAGGGGAATATCTGGTCCCAGTTCACTCAAGTTTTCAGGAAATTCTTCGTTAAGCGCCTCATATTGCACGAGTTCCGATGCGATCACCTGGATTTCAAATATAGTATTTTGGTTGCGGGTGTTGGTAATGAAACGGTTGTAGGAAGGGATTCCAATACCGGCAAGCGTCCCGATAATAGCAATAACAATCATGAGCTCTATAAGGGTAAATCCTATTTTCCCAAGCAAATTCAAAGACAAGAGTCTGCCTGGCTTCTTTGTTGTTCGCTTCTCTATTTTAAAAAAGAATATCCGCCTCAGCATACTATTCAGGTAACATTCTCATCAGGAAAGATTTTCTGCTGTTGTTGCAACTAAATAATTTTTTCGCCCTATCTATTATTCTATAAAATCTAGCCTATTAAGGCAAATACACAATTCTATCCTTTCAGTAAGTCCCGGGTCCAAAACCAGATTTCTGATTATTAATTGTTGTTAAGGCGGTTGATACTCAGGTATGCTGCGTGAGATGTTCTCAATAATCTATTACCCAGGGATTCATTTTTTTAGGAAAATAAACGATGACAAATCGCCCGACCAAAAACTCCCTGCTTTGTCCTAACTGCCGCAAGCTGATAAGCCGTGACGAGCCTGCCTGTCCTTACTGCCACACCCGTAATCCGGCAGCCTGGTGGAAAAACAATCGTTTTACGGCAGGGTTCTCCGATCCGAGCCAATTTGTTCGCCTGATAATTTATACCAATATCATCATGTATGGTATTTCCCTGCTGCTCAATCCGGGCAGTTCGGGTTTTGCCTTTAATCCTTTTGATTTTCTGTCACCAAGCAACAGAAGTCTTTTACTCCTGGGTTCCACCGGAACTGTCCCCATTCTTAACCTGCATCGCTGGTGGTCTTTGGTCTCTGCAAATTATCTGCACGGCAGCCTGCTTCATATCCTATTCAACATGATGGCTTTGCGGCAACTTGGTCCTCTGGTCATCCAGGAATTTGGCGGCTACCGGATGCTAATCATCTATACTCTGGGAGGGGTATTCGGCTATGTTATTTCCTTTTTTGCCGGCATCAGGCTTACTATCGGTGCATCCGCGGCAGTCTGCAGCCTGATCGGCGCCATTCTCTATTACGGGAAAAGCCGTGGCGGCACATACGGCAAAGCCCTGTACAGCCAGATTTTCGGCTGGGCAATATTTATTTTTATCTTCGGCTTTTTGGTTCCGGGCATCAATAACTGGGGGCATGGCGGCGGCATGGTTGCCGGGGCAGCACTCGGGTATCTTTTAGGATACCAGGAAAAACGGCGGGAGAATTTACGACACAAAACCATCGGCATGAGTTGCCTAATAATAACGGCACTGATCCTTGCCTGGGCTGTCGTCAGCTCCTTGTATTATCTTCTCTTTTCTTGAAAATGAGAGGGAGCTGGGTATACATTTTGAATTATAATCGATGAAATTATCATTGCTAAAAAGACATACTCTTTTAAGCCTCAATTTTTCTAAATATTTTATCTTATCAGTCTAATGGGAAGCTGTTTCTATGGCTCGACTTCGCAGCGGAGATATTAGCCTGGACCGGGGATTTCTCCCGGCCAACGATCCCCTTGGCCGGCTTCCGCATGCCTTTCAAGCATGGGAGAAAACAGCAGCCGAGCTGCCAAAGCTTCTGGTCAGCGACCAACTCAGGCAAGTGCTCCAAGAACTTCCACCCTTTGATTCTGATCAACTCCGGTCAGAGGCGGAAATTGAACGGGCTATGGTTATCCTTTCCTACCTTGGCCATGCCTATGTCTGGGGAGCGAAAAAGCCATCCGGCCAGCTTCCCGCCTCCCTGTCCGTCCCGTGGCACCGAGTTGCCACACTTTTAGGCCGTCCGCCGGTACTTTCCTATTCGAGTTATGCCTTGCGTAACTGGCGAAGGATAAAGGCTGACGGTCCCATTGCCCTGGGCAACATCGCATTGCTGCAGAACTTTCTCGGCGGTTTGGACGAGGAATGGTTCATTCTCATTCATGTGGATATCGAGGCCAAGGCTGCCCCTGCTCTTTCCTCGCTGCTCCATGCCCAACAGGCGGTTGCGGAGCAAGATAGTAGCTCACTGGTGAATCGGCTCGCAACAATTGCCTCGTCTTTGCAGGCGATATGTCATACCTTGGACCGCATGGTGGAAAATTGTGATCCCTATATCTATTACACCAGGGTAAGGCCCTATATTCACGGCTGGAAAGACAATCCGGCACTTCCTGAGGGCCTGGTCTATGAAGGAGTTGAAGAATATGGAGGAGTGCCGCAGAAGTTCCGGGGAGAGACCGGCGCCCAAAGCGCAATTATCCCCGCCCTGGATGGTGCATTGGGCATTCAGCACGAGCACGATGCTTTACGCATCTACCTGATGGAAATGCGGGAGTATATGCCTCCCAGGCACCGCGCCTTTATCGAGAGCGTTGAACAGGGTCCTTCCATCCGCGATTACGCCATTGAACACCAGGCCGGCTACCCTGCTCTTCGGGAGGCATATAATGAATGTGTGCACTTGCTGGAACGTTTCCGCACCACGCACCTTGACTACGCCGGGCGTTACATCCAGAGACAGAGTCAGCAAAGAGCAGCCAATCCAACGGAAATCGGCACCGGAGGAACGCCCTTTATGATCTACCTGAAAAAACATAAAGAGGAGACATCCGGGCACCTCATTTAATCCGCAGTGCTCATTAATATTTCAGCGAAACAATTATTTATCTGCTGATGCGAATCAATGTCTGAAAGCCAGGCATTGACAGCCGCGATCCAATTTTTCCTCTAGCCGCAATTACAACCCGATCCGCAGCTTACCTGCTCAGTTGTACCGCAGCCGCAACCAGCGGAAAGCTGCGCCAATTCATCAGCGGTCGGTTCCCGAACTTCAACAATAGTAATATCAAAAATAAGGCGCTCGCCGGCCAAGGGATGGTTCAGGTCAACAGTGATGGAATCGTTGCCATTAATCTTTGCCACTCGAATCATAAAAGGGCCTTGCGGGCCCTGTGCCTCAAAGGCCATGCCAGGCTTGATCTCGACGTCGTCTGGGAATTGACTCATGGGGATTTCCCTGAACATCTCCTGCTTGACCTGACCATATGCTTCTTCAGGCTCCACTGTTATCTTGTCACTGTCACCGGCTTTCTTGCCAATGAGGGCTTTTTCCAGGCCTGGAATGATCTGGCCGGCACCGGTGATAAAAGTTAGCGGTTTGCCCTCCGGGGAACTGTCAACATCTTGCCCCGATTCGAGGGTGAGTTTATATTCCATAGCAACATATGATTTTTCTGCGATATTCATTAAATACCTCCTTAAATTGAAGCTCCCCGCGGCAAGCCGCGGGGAATCTTCGTACGTAATGTACTTTTTTACTATTTTACATGCGCTCGCTAATCCCGCAGCAAGCTGCGGGGAATGCACTCGCTGATCGTGTTCAAAAAAAATTCCCGATGAAACCATAAATGGCGGTTCCATCGGGCTTCTCTGTTAAAACATTAACCCTAAGGCGTTATGCGAGAAAGTCAACCAAAATTCTTTAGCCTGGATCATGTTTACATTGCGACCTTACGGCATCCTCATGTTGCCAAATAATCTCTTTTGCCTTTAATCCCGTATGCTCCTGGTTTGTTTCCTTGAAGATGTTGGATGCGGAACCATGCGGATAAATTTTCAAATACGGTTTCAATAATGCTACAATATTTTTTGTAGATGGGAAAAGTTCATGCCAGTCAATTTTTCTTTGTCTGCCTGACAATAAGAAAAAATTCGAAGGGGATACTTTGGACAATCTCAAGGATCCGATTAAGATTTTTATCAAACAGAATTCTCCTGTGGTGATAACTTGTCCCCGCTGCAAGCATAGGAAAAAAATATCTGCCGCCCAATTGAAACATCTGAAAAAGACCGTACAAGTCCACTGTACCTGTGACGAGTATTTTTATGTTACTTTCGAATCCGTAAGAATTTCTGAAAAGATGACCACCCTGAAGGGGCAATGCGTTAATCTCACCCAGCATAATCGCCGCGACAACATCACCATCAAGAACATCACGAGAGCAACCATCGAATTCACCACAGCAGGCCAACATGTATAAGTTGCAACTTTCTTGATAGTTCAGGATTTGACAGGGAGTTGGACAAATTTCTTATGGCCTAGAACATATTTTGAGCAAGCCGCCTCCAACACCCACGATTCTAGGGTTTGATAGATGGTCCTACTTCGCAAAGAACCTGTTGAACTGCAGCGCCAATAGTAAGGTAATCATTTGTCAATACCATCTGCTAGACCGGCGAAATTTTTGCAGCAACTTCTACTTTCTCATACAATTCCGCATTGTGTCAAAAAAAGGCCGGAGCTCTTGATTCTGAGGGATGATTTTGAGGGCAGGCCATCAAAACTTTGTCATGCAGGGCCTTCCAGCTTGCCAAATTCTTTGCATTTAAAAACGTATTATCATAGACTGTGGCAGCTAATTAGGAAGAGTGGTTTTTTTAACGGTCAATAATTTACTGATATGCAGTCCATGGAAATGCAAACAGATTATTCTGCTATCCTTGCTGAGCACCAGACGCGGATTGAAGTTACAGGCGATACGGTTTCTCTTCATTTACCATCCGGTCCTGAGACCTTACCAAAAGTGAAACTACCGGATCATCTCGTCCAATGGATTAAAATGGGCCGGCAGTCCGTCTATGATCAGATCCTGGAGAACAGCGATAAAATTCGTTTTTTCTCGCAGCACCTGCCGGTTCTTGTCACCTATTCCGCCAACTCATTATTCCCTTTTAACTGCGGCAACAAGGGGGTAGGCTTTCTGCCCACATCAAAGGCGCTTGAATCCTATAATGATTTGTATGAAAGGACTATCGAAGCCAGCCGCGGTATTCCCTGGCAAGATTCACTGCCTGCGCGCATACAAACAGCCTCCAAATTTAATGAAGACCACGGCGGTATTGATTACCGCTGCCTGGCTTCCCTCGAAATATTTCAAAAGACCACATTCAAGAATTTATTGCGATTTCCATTGGCGTCACTCTTATATACCGGGACTTCACCAACCTATACAAGCTTCCAGCTCAACTGCGCCGTGGAAATTATCGATGAAAATGATCCCCGGTTTACATTCATCAAGCTGTCACGTACTCTCTTCGAATTCGACGGTTTCCATATTGCCCAACCGCAATTTCAATATGGCTATATCTTCTGGATAACTGAGGTTATTGATAAAACACCGCACCGGGTGCCGGACATCGCTCGAAAAGATGGATCTTTATCCGCCGGGACCGCTCCGGCGTGGGACCATGATGCTGCATTATTACTGCAGAATATTCCTGGAATGAACCGATTGCATATACGCCATCAAATCGAAAGGTATGCAAAGGAACGTGGTTTTAAGAATATTACCTCCGCGGTCATGCAAGAGGCCAGGAAGGTATTGTTCCGCAAACAAGTAAGCAAATGATGCATACCGAAAACTACTCGCCAACCAATAAGAAATATCAGAAAAAAGCATAATGTACCCATCGATAGTAACAGCCCTGGATGGCTCAGAGGACTCCCTTGCCGGGGCCGCATTGGCCCTTGACATAGCCCGCGGCCTGGGCAGCAAGGTTTTTGCCGTCCACGTTTATGATTCGCGAATCCATAACAGCCGTTTTCGTGAAATGGAGCCCGGCTTACCAGAGAAATACAGATCGGGAGGCTCCCTCAAAAAATTGCGCACCGAACATGATAGTCTTATGACCGATGGATTCCAGGCTCTTTCCCATGGATACATGGAGGACATTGTCTCGTTGGCCAGGGAAAAGGGAGTAAATCTCGAAGAGGTCGTGATCGAGAATCGTAATTATGTCGGCATATTGCAGTTTATTGATGAAAAGAAGGTTGATCTTGTTATCCTGGGCGCCACCGGCCTTGGTTCCCAGCATGACGGTTTGCTCGGCAGCACTGCTGCGCGGATCTTGAGAAAGGCTACTTGTGATGTTCTGATAGCGCGCCATGGAGAAGTGGATGATAGAGGTCCGGTTCTGGTCGGAACTGACGGTAGCGCCCATGCTCTGGCAGCATTAGAAAAAGGAGCCGCCTTAACCGATATCCTTGGCGGTCAATTGCATGTGGCAGCAGCCTATGATGTGGCGTTTCACCAAAATGTATTCAAAACCATGGCCCATTCAATGTCAGTCGAAAAACAGCAGGAAGTTGGCCTTGATCGCCAGGAGACTCTTCATGAAGACCTGATTGACAAAAGCCTTGAGGCCCTTTATGGCAATTACCTTAATCAGGCCGCCGAAATGGCTGTTTCTCTCGGTTGCAAGCCAAAGACAGAACTTTTACGCGGCAAGGCTTACCGGGCCCTGACGGATCTTGCCAGCCGGGAGCATGCGGCAATTGTTGTTCTGGGCCGTTTTGGCCATAACCGGGAAGATATATCCGACTTAGGCTCCAATGCTGAGGCTGTGGTGCGGTTATCTAAATGCAGTGTTCTGATTACTGCAGCTGCAGGCGAAAACCTGGCCATAATAAAACCGGACGAAGATGCTCTCGATTGGGAACAGGAAGCATTGCAGCGGCTGGAACGTATCCCATCCCATGCCCGGGCAATGGCCAGAAAAGGTATAGAAGAGTTTGCCCGATCAACCGGCGCTACCCAGGTTACCACAGCCCTTTTCCAGCAGGCTGCAAATCATTTCGGCATGACTACAAACAATAACAGAGAGACCCCGGATAATGTCTGAAATCCCTGAAGGCATCGAAGTAGTGCTACGCAACCTGCGTCCCAAAGCTCCGCCTTTCCACCGTTTTATTGTGCAGAAAAAATTATTGGGGACAGAATGTCAGGAAGGCGATCGTTTTGTGACCTTTGAAATCGCCACAACCAATCCACCGGGTCCGGTACGGGTGACGGCCGACACCAGGCTGCGCTTTGAGTGACGGAGAATATGGTACGCTGATTGGCAGTCCAAGAGGGATGCCTACAGACAATCCTCGGATGGCAGGGCAATCGCATGAAAGTTCAATGAAAATGGCCATTATCAGGTAATAAATGCTGCAACTGCTCATTTTCATTTGAACCGCAGAATATCGAACAAGGAATGTCGAATTTCGAAGTGAAACCTTCATCATTCTACGGTCATTGTTTACCCCGCAAGGGGGTATGAACTTCATTCGATATTCGCAATAACGCTTCAATCATTCGGAGAATATAGAGTTGGATCCCAACAGTTGGCAATTTTTGCAGATTAACCCTGTGACCAAGTCCTATCTTTCATTCGGCCTGGTGGTTCTTGCCACATTTGAATTTCTGGCCGCCATGCATCTATTTGGCCGTAAAGGGCCCCACGCCCATGCCCGCCTGCTTATGAGACTGCATCGTCTCTTCGGTTATGTGTTCGGCATCTACTTTATCTGGATCTCCTGGATTTGCATTGACATGATGGGACGCCTGGCCAGGGCGGGAGGATATACTCTTGATGCGCGCGGCTACGGCCACGCCATATTAGCCATGGCTTTATTCGGGCTTTTCCTGCTCAAAGTCGGTTTTGCCAGATTCTATAAAAATTATCGGCCCTACATTCCCCTGCTCGGGATTATGCTCGCTATCGGCACATTAGTATTGTGGGGCGTGGCAGGCTGGATGTTCCTGATACTGATCAAAGGCGTGCAAACGGTCACCCCGGCTTTGTAGCTGAAGGTCTCTTTAACGTCCCCCGGTAGAGAAAGAAGAGATAAAAAAGCACCACCCAGAGCACTCCGGAAAATGCAAGCGCTCCAATCTGCCACCCACTGGGCTTCGGCACGTCATCCAGGGCCAGGAAATAGGAGTCTTCCGGGATTTCCACATTCATCTTCTCACGTAAAATCTCCTGAATGCGGTACGAAAATGGCTGCTTCTCAAAGGGCCTGAGCCGGCCCAGAAACCGATTGAGGTCATTCCATTCATCCGTCACTCTGTCATGTGTCCGCACCACAACATGCAGGCCATACGGCTCCAAAGTAAAGTATGTAAAAGTGAGGCCATAGCGCCGATAGCTGAATGCATATTGAAAATCAGGGATTCCATGAATGGAGACAAATACCGAGGACACAAAACCATCCGGCGTGAGATCTTGCGGGCTAAGGATCTCAACCGGTTTCTTCGGGCCAAAATCATAGCGCAGTTCCGGTATCTGCTTAACGGCCAGGGTAGCGACGAACATCAAAACAAAAACCTTAAGCACGAAGAGTAGGAGTTTTTTAATTATGTGCAGCATTATTCCTTCTTCAGTTAATCAAAGAAAAATCCCAGAATGAGCAGAGCAATGACAAAAATCCCTGATAAAACGGCAATGACGGCCCAGGACTTGACAAGACGTATGGCCCATTTGGGATCTTCAGCAGCCGGCCGCAGAGGATAGACGCCCAGTTCCACTTCCCAGGGATGGCTGGATTTGGATTGGGAAACTTCCTTTCCTGATTCATTATTCTCGTCTTCAGATAGTATGGTGGACGCATTCATATCCTGTTTCCCAGTGGAATCAATGGTTTCATCTTCGGGATTGTTGTTGCTTTTCATGTCAGCTACCACAGGCGCTCTGCGCCTAAAGATAACAAATAAATTTGTTATGTTATTTTTTATCTAGTTAAATCAAATAATTACTTGCCATAAATTTAGCTCTGGCTTTAATAGCGGCGTAGCCGCGTTTAACACAAAATTGCTGTAGTTCGCAATTTTGTGTAGGTAGTCTAACTGGATCAATATGGTTGTTTTTCCCTCAAATGGGTGATGATGATTTCCGCTTCCGTGGTGGCAAGTTTGAGACCATAAGCCCGCATCTGGTCAACGATCAGTTCCCAGTTATCGAGCCGGTAGTTCCTCACCCGCTCAAGGGTATGGCAGCCGATGCATTTCTGCCTGATCAATTGCACAGCTAATGACGGCTTCTCAATAGCTTCCGGCGGTGGAGGTATGGTCCGCGGATCAACGTCGACCATGAGATACGGCGCCCTTTCCGCCGGGGTGTATATTTTATCATAATGGGCAATACGGTTTACAAACCGGGGCCGTGAAGCCTCGCGTACATAGCCACCCAACATTACCGTCAGAAACGAAATAATACCGACCAGCACGTAAAGAGCGCGAGGAGAGCCCTTGTGAAAGGATACCAGATGGCGGGCCAGCAGGCCGCCGATGAGGGCAAATGCCAACATAATCCAGAAAAACTTCCAGGTCATGATCATGCCCATGGACATATAAAAAATGAGGTAAAACAAACCTATGGTGACGATCATCACCAGCGGCATGGAAAACCTTGAATCTGCCGTATCTTCATGCCAGAAATAGGTCAGTGTCATACCGAGCATGCCGGCGACGCAAAGATGTTTGATCCACCACCAATCGATGCCGCCGGCAATAACATCCCCTTTGCCCCACATCAGATTGACAAATGCCTCGTTGGCCTCATACTTCAGGACATAGGAATAAAAATAACCGACAATCGGCAGCGAGAGCAGGGCTATAAAGGCAACGGCAAAGGACAGGTGGCCGCCCTTTTCATAACAGGCTTTAATCGCTCCACTGTTCGGGCGGAAGAGCATGGCCCCGCACAAGCCGGCAACTACAAAGCCGCCATAGGATATGTTGGCAAAGGTGCGGTGCAGGGTGAGCATCAGGAAAGAGGGATTGTAAAAGGCCTGTTTATCCCACCCTAAAATTCCTTGGGAAAGGCTTGCCTGTCCTTCCTGAAAACCGGGAGTAAGCATGAAACCGCCAATGCCGTTGATCAGATAGAATTGCAGCAGAAAGAGTGGAGTAAGAAGGGCGCCGAGAAAAATGTGCAGTTTTTTGTGGCCCCACAGATGGTCCCAGAAGAAATAATGGAAGGTCAAGGTCGTGGCCAGCAGAAAAAAGAGAAACTCTTCGAGAATCAGGGTCCAGAACTGGTGCACGAAAAGCTGGCTCCAAAACTGGGGGTACAGGCCCGAGAGTCCGAATACAAGTCCGATGGCGACAATGGTACCGATATTGTAGATGCAGACATGAAAGAGCTGTATCCGCTTGGCGAGAAGATCATAGGAGCGGTCCTTGTCCAGGTAGCCGATAATCTGGGCAATGGTTACGATAAAGGCAAAGCCGATAGCCAGGGAGGCGACCGCGGTATGAGACAGTGCGGTGAACCCGATGAACCATTTCGCCCCTAAAACGGGAAATTCGATGTGCTTTGGGTTCATCGATACCTTTCCTCCAGATAATGTACAATTCTGGACGCTTCTTCATTGGTAAGACTTACCTCAGTCCGTTGCCGTTCCATTTCCACCCGGGCCGGCCAGTCATTCCGCCGGTAATTTTTAAAGTCGGATGCCCGATGGCAGCCAAAACATTTATGATACAACAAAAACCGGTCCGCTTCCTGGTCAGTAACCTCGGGTTTGACAATCTCCCTGTACACGGTATAAGGACTTTTGCTGCGCTCCCGCACAAAACCGCCGATCAGAAAGGCGGCAAATGCCGCGATGCCGACTGCAAACATGGACCATTGCCGGATCCGCCCCTGGATGGATATTTTTCTGGCAACCAGCCACAAAAAGAGCAGAAAACCAGCCAGCAGAAAGGTGTAGACCAGGCGCCAGGTCATGGGCCCGCCTGGAATCAACCGGATGGGAGGATGCCAATGAAATACCAGATAAAGACTTGAAGGACATTTTCACCATGAAATTGGGCGATACATGGCCGCCCATAATGGCATGAAAGGCGACCGGCGCGTGCTCCTTGATCACGCCGGCATATCCCCAGCCGATGAAAGGCATGGCGAAAAAGGCAAAAAATCCTATGGTAAATGTAAGTCTGGCCACAAAGTTGTAATATCCCCTTTCTTCAGTGTCCTTGATCCACAAAGACCTGATTGCGAACACACCACCGGTCAACAGCATGACGTAGCTGATATTGCCGAAAAAACGGTGGGAAAATAAAAACGGAAAGCTCGGGTTGAAAAAGGCCTGGGCAGACCAGGCAACCGGCTCATCCACTCCCGGAAGGGCAACAGCACCCGGAGTGAGCATATAGCTGCCAAGGGCATCCCAGACTATCTGGACGAGCAGTCCGAAAATCGCGGCCACGCAACCAAAGAAGATATGCAGCCTCTTTTTTGCCTGGAAACGGTCCCAGGTCAGATAATAGAGGAAGAACAGAAACACGACTTCGCCGATAAAAAACCCGAACTGGGCGATCAGGGGCCAGAAAAAGAGATTTGACCAACGCGACCAGAACTCCGGATAGGTACCCATGATCCACATTGGAATACCGGTGCCCAGCGCAGCACCGGGAGAAAAGAGAATCAGCGAAAAGTTGATGAAACTTCTGGCCAGCCTGTCATAACGGGGATCGTTCTTTTTATAACCGATGTATTCAAACACCGGTGCCACGGTCATTAACGCCGTGATCAGTGTGGCAATGGGAATATGGGAGTAGGTGATTTCCTCTATCCATACCCATCGCGGAAATATTGGCGGTTCAATAACCGGAAGATCCATACCAACACTTTTGCCTTTAGCAGAAATTTCGTTGGGGGATTAGCGATTCCATCCACATTTGTCAGGTATCAACGCAAATATCAGTAAAAATTATATTATAGAAAAAAAACTTACTGTAAAGTGATTACTGACTTTTTCTGAATTTGGCAGGAAAAAGATATGGGAGTGATGACAGGCTTGACACATGATAGTTTCACACCACAATATTAGCTAATTGTCCAACCTGACATTGTTTACCAGAACTGCGAGATGGTTCCCAATCCAGGCTGATACATGAGGTACAATGTGGTCGAGATCATTAAAGTTATCATCTTCCTCTTATGGATAAATTTCATGCCGCCACTGGCAAACCTTATCTGGAAGGAAGCCATGAACCAGCCGCTCGATGGCAACCGGTTGTGGTTTGACGGTCGGCCGATTTTCGGATCGAATAAAACCATCCGCGGCATACTGGCAGCAATAGCAGGAGGGGCAACGCTCTTACTCCTTCTGGGACTGCAGTGGTGGGTAGGTGTTGTGGCCGCCGGATTAGCAATGACCGGCGACCTGTTGACCAGCTTTATAAAACGCCGTCTTCACTATGCTCCTGGCAAACCGGTTGGAATTCTGGACCAGCTTTTTGAAGGGCTTTTTCCCACCCTTTATCTGGCTCTATTCCTTAACCTTGTCTGGTGGCAGATTCTGGCCATCATGCTGTTATTTATTCCGATTACCTTACTTGGCTCGCGTTTCTGGCATTTCGTAATCTATCGACCGGAGATGAAGAATTACACCCGTATCATCCGATCCACCGTTCGTCTGCGGGAATGGCGGGCATGCCATATGCCTGTGGCCCGGTGGCATACCTTATTGAATTTTCCCAATTTTATTTTTCATCGCATTGCGTTGACCTGGATTTTCAAGGTATCAGGACTCTATGAGCAAGGGATCCGGAACAGCCTGGATATCAGGCGGCAGGAAGAAACATTCATTTTACATTCTCTACCGCAGGAATTTGATGGAATGCGCATCCTGTTTTTAACCGATCTTCATCTCGACGGCCTCCCCGGCCTTACCGAGGTTATTATTGACAGGGTCAAAGAAATGGATGTGGATATTTGTCTGATTGGCGGCGATGTCCGCATGGATGTATACGGTCCTGTTGCTCCTTCTTTGCGGCTGTTGCGCCGTTTGCTTGTCAACATCAGGGCGCGACATGGCATCTATGGTGTATTGGGCAACCATGACTGTATTGAGTTAGTGCCTGATTTTGAAGAGGCCGGCATGTTGATGCTTGTCAACGATGCCCAATCCATTGTCCGGAACAACGAAACAATATGGATTATCGGCATAGATGATCCCAACTACTACAAAGTGCATAACCTGGAGATGGCTTTCAGAAAGGTACCGGATGGTGCATTCACCATCCTTATAGCGCATTCCCCGGAAGCCTATGATGAAGCAGTTCCTTATCAGCCGCATCTGTATCTCTGCGGCCACACCCACGGCGGCCAGATCCGTCTGCCCGGTAGGGGGCCGATTTATACCAACAGCAGGGCGCCACGGTTTACAGCGGCAGGAAGATGGCACTATAAGGGAATAGAGGGATATACCAGCCGTGGGGTGGGCGCCTCCGGTGTGCCGCTCAGGTTCAATTGCCCTGGAGAGATAAGCCTTATAACACTTCGAGTAGCATAATAGGCAATTCGGCTGACCAATTTGCGAAATTAATATCTTTGTTGAATTTTTTTATGCTATTAGAATAAGTTATATCCAAAATCCTGATTTTCTCTTCACTCCCCAGCTATCCCTGCGCACAACATTGATCGATAAACCCGACAGCCTTCTTTACGCCATCTTCATGGCGTATAATTTCCCCGAGTTTCTCGGTCTTTTCCTTCATACCCGGCGAATCAAGGACCGTGCGGATGGTGTGCGCCAATTTCTCCGCGGTTATATTTCTCCGGTGCAGAACCTTGGCCGCAATGCCAAGGCGTTGTAATTCTTTGGCCCAGAAAATTTGGTCACCGAAATGCTCGATAATGATTGATGGGCAACCGTGCCTGGTGGCGGATTGGGTTGTGCCTGCCCCGCCATGGTGCACAACTACTGCGCAATGTGGGAAAATGTGCTGGTGGGGTGTTGCCTTGATTTTATAAATCTCGGGATAATCTGGAAATTCCGGCAATTCATCCCATCGTGACTGGATCAGGGCCCGGCACCCTGCCTTTCTTGCCCCTTCAACCAGTATTGTTGTAATTATCTCCGGTGCAGTGTCAAGAGAGAGCATGCTGCCTACTGTAAGATAGACCGGCGGGGGACCTGCACGGAGAAAGTCCTTGAGATCCTCAGCCATTGTCCATTTCTCCGCAGCCTGAGGCACATTAAAGAAACCGCACACCTTATGGACCAAGTTCCAGTCTGACCGTGGTTGGCATATTGCTGAACTGACCGCAATAAGATTTAAATTCCGTGAAGTCCAGACTTCTTGCAGTACATTTGCCACAGGCGGCAGTTGCTCCTGCTTTCTGAGATTATTGATTCCTGCCTTGAGCACTCCATCCACGACAACAAAAACCAGCTTCCACCAGAAAGGATTCATCCAGATGCCCAAATTCGGGACGCCAAGCGGTACGGTGTATCGCGATGGGATGCCGCTGTGATTTAAAGTTACCGTGACATATGGTTTTCGGGCCTTTTCGGCGGCGGCCTGCACAGGGTGATGGGCAAAATGGCCGATGACCATGTCGGTTACAGCACATAGCTCCTGAGCTGCGCCATACATCTCCGGAATTAGTGGATCAAAGAAATACTTGAAAATCAAATGAAGCTGCTTTATCGGAACCCGAGCACCACGCAACTTGACTGCAAAGTTATTGAGGAAGTCCTCTTTATAGTCCAACCTGCCGACATGGGAGACGGAAAAATTCATCTCCTGCCCGAACCTGCTGTAATCCTTGTTGTCGACACTTGTTATGACAAGTGAGACCTCATGGCCCGCGGTGCTTAATCCACCTGCCAATGCCAGAAAGGGGCGGATATCGCCATCACTGCCCCAGGTCTGCAGTCCTATTTTCATAAATTTTCTCCCCGATGGCTATGAATCTGCTTCATCCTTGAAAGTTATGAAAAAAGTGCATCTTTTGAATTGATTTGGAATCATAATTTCGATCCGAGTTGCCCCATTCATCAATTGTTACTTGTCTTCAATAACAGGCGGTAATTCTCAAGCAAAACCGACAGCCAGAAATTCATCTGTTCCGCATTTGTTTTGTCCTGCCAATGGGTAAACAGAGAGGAGGCACTACCAAGGGGAAGCCTTCCCGGCACCGGATGAATCTCCAGGGTAAAAGAAACGAGCCCGGGGTCAATCACTTCTCGTAAAGCGGTAACAATTTTTGCAAGCCCTGCAGGCCCGAACATGGGATGGAGCATATTTTTCCCCTTGTAGGCAAAGGGGATCGGAATCTCCGCAAAAAAACTCAAATGGTCTGAAATCCCAAAGGGGCTGAAAGTCGAAAGAGGATGGGCGTCATGGAGATGAAAGTGGAGGGGTCTGCCATGACTCCCCAGTCTCCGAATCACTTCAAGCACAGTCGGCAGCGCCCCATGTACTGCATCTACCACATCCATTATTAATTCCGGCAGTGCAGGGTTAGTGGGCGCAAGCCCGCAGAGATCTATGCCTGGATACTTTTTGCGGTAAAGATATCGTGCCTGCCATATCCCTATGTGACCAATGTCAATGCACGCACTGATGTGCTCAAGATCCTGTAAGTTTTTAAAAAGTTCGCAAAAGAGTCCGGGTTCCAGCCCTGCGGCATACTCGACAAACAGATAAGGGGCAATGGTCAATGATTGCAAGGCAGAATTAACCTCTTGCAAAGTCGCAATATATTCGCTGAAGCGCGTCTTCAGTTCGGCAGTATCGTGGATAACGAATCCATAGACATTTGCTTCACAGGATGCCGCGAAATGAACAATCTGTCTGCGGTGTTCCTCGTTGAACAGGTCTAATTCTCTAGGAAGGTGCACCACGACAGGAGCATCGGGCCAGGGCCTATACTGCAAGAGGTGATGCAGTTCGTCCGGCGTACCAGCGTAGAATTCCGTACCCAGCCCAGCTTCTTGAAAACGAAGGCGCGCCAGTTCCAGGAGAGCATCATCGCCATCGATCCTTTTTTGAAAAAGCGCAAGATAGCGCGGGCCTGCAGATGGCATAATTATATAACTCCAGGGTAACCGATTACGGAGTAGACACTACTCCGAATTTACAAAGAAAAAATCGTAAGTGGTCACAGGCACCGTAGATTCGTGCAGGTAAGCGTAGACTCCGAGCGCGACTGTTCGCTATAGCCCGCTATGCGGGCAGGAGCGATCGTGCGAAGATGTGCAGCGAAGTAAATGCCCTTGGGGTGCGGTGCCTGTGGCCACTTACACTCCCGGCTGGGGCCTGGACTGGACTAGATAGATGTCTTGGCCAACAATAACACCCTCGATATCTTGGGGTCCGCCGAACGCTGCTTCCACGAACCGGCCGGCAGCGGCCAAGTGCCTGCCCATTTTATTCCGCACTTTACTGTCGGTGGAAAGGGCGACCTTTGCATAATCCACTGTTTCAGAATAGACCCCTGTTTTGGCATGCGGCCACAGTGCATGACTGAAATTAGCAAAGGAAAGCGTCTGGACCAATACCATGTCTTTGCTGCACACCAAACGATAGGGCTCACCCCGTGCTGCTCCCGAGGCAAGTGTCTCACCCAGTCCGACCGCCAATTCCAGGTATATTTCATCCTTTCTGGCAGTAATGGGATTTACCGTGTGCATGATAAAGGAATATTCGGGAACAATCATCTGTTGGACAAGCACCGCCATATGAGCCTGATCATGAGGGATACCGGCTTGTCTTCTGCTCATGGCGGCGCGCCTTGTCCACAGTGACGCCCAGACCTTGCGCACCCCTTCTCCCACATTTGGCGGCGCCACATTGGCGATCGAATCATACAGCCCCGCTCCTGCCAGTTCTTCCAGGTCCTCACAGTTTGCGCTCGAACGAACCATCAACCGCTCATTTCCTGCAAACGTTTTCATAACGATAGAGATTAATTCATCAGGTATAGATAGCGTTTCAATCAGGTCGCGGAGCTCTTCCACAGCTGCAAGAAATTCAGCCTCTCCCGGAGTTTGTAAGCGCTGCATCAGCATTTTATACCGCTTTTTGAGCGTTGACCCGGAATTGAGGACCTCTCCCAGCACACCAAAGGGAATTACCAGCCCGGCAGGGGTATGAAAGCCGGCGCCATTTTGGCGGGACAACTCTGCAAGCCGCCTCGCCCCATCAGCCTTACCGCCGCTGTTGGCAATCGTTACCTTCTCCAACTCAAGGACCTTGCCTTCAGGAATTAGGTGAACGTGCGGAACGCAGAACAGTCTCTGTGGTTCATTCTTCTTTTTCTCTTGGAGCGACATGGCAGGATCAACAGTGACACCTTCGCCGCTCACAGTAAAAGTGAGCCGCTCCCCCACATATTGCCCTAAGGACTGTAATTGCTCCTCATCTTCATAGGCCACCAGCACCACCCTGTCCTGACGGCACCTGACCCCGAAATGGGAAAGATGGGGCAATTCATGGCAAAGAATAATACCGGCCACACCCCTTGGAATCTCCTCATCTCCTTCCGCCCTTTCCAACAGAACCAGGACCTCTTCATCAAAAGGACCGGTCAGGTCGGTCAAATACTCGGCAGCAACCAGACGTCCCGTAGCTTTGCCTGGGACTAGAATATCCCAGGGAGGGAGGTCTGACACTCTCCTTATTTCTTTGAGTAGTAAGGAAACAAGTTTTGACAGTTGGAATATGAGGTTGCCGCGGATATCTCCCTCGCAATAGGTTTGGATCACGTGATCAGCCACACCCAGGGCGCGGCCCAGCCATACAACCCTGTCGAGAAACAGGGCCAGCACTGTATCGCTATAGGTATCGGCCAGCCGGCGGCACCTGGCAAGCGTTGCCTTCAGCCGCAACAGCTGCTCCCGATCGCCAGGATCAAAGGCGCGGCGCCAGGCATGAAAAGCAGAAACAATGGCGGAGCATTCCTCTGGATGCACACCACTGATCCGGAGATTGTCCACGATAAACTCCACTCCATGGAGGGCCGGTTTCCAGGCAATATCTCCTTGCAGAGTTGCAAGGCTGTTGATCATACCGCTCAGAAGAACAAAAGCGAAATCCTCAAGACCTATATCAACCAGCCGCATATTCTGGGCCTGGGCACTTGCATCATTTTTTGTCTTCTTGAGCAGCAGACTACGGAGTTCTGTTGCACGTTCAAGGGCGACAAGCTGTCGATCAGGTGTATTGTTTAGATCACTCTTGGCATTGAGAAACCGCTTGGCAAGATCCTTTGGTTTAATCTCGTTTTTCTCAAGCATTGTCCGGAGCCTTTCCTCGAGAGAAGGGGCATTGAAAAACTCCTGCAGCTCGCGGTGGAAGATGGTGAACTGTTCCACGAAAGAGGGAGAATAATCGGCACCGGCAGCCGTGATGCGGGCAAGGATCGATTCGGAAGTACGAAGATCCTCAGGTCCTGCACAGCGGTGCAGTTTATTTTGCAGAGTATGTTTGATCTCTTTTTTCAGTTCCTGTGGAATGTCGTTTCTATGGGCAATATCCCGTATTCTCGTTAACGGTTCCGACCTCATGAAGGTGCTGTCATAAGAAGGAAGCCAGGGGTAGATCTTCCGCAGGATGAAAAGGTTGTCATTGCTGGTATGAGCCACCAGATATTGCTGAATCTTTTGGGACAGGCGGGAAAGGCGGCTGGGCCGGAAATGACGGCCGTCTTCGCGGCAAGCGACCGCACCGGTCCCCAGGAAGCGCAGATAGATGGCCAGATAAATGAGGCTTTCAGTGGTTATGACCGATTCTTCATCGTGCAGGAGATCACAGACCCCCGCTAATTTTTCCCGCCAACTGCTGCGGTGTTTATCCTGGGCCACAATCTTTTTTGCAAACGCATCTTGGGCTATTTCTTTATCAGGGAGAAGTGCTTCTTTTCCCGGGGACGGCTTTACATCATTTGTTGCGGCTACCACGGAACTTTTTAGCGGCATGCCTGTTGGGGCCCCGTGCTCATTTTCTGTTTTTTTCAACGGTTTTGCTTTACCGGGCCTGGCGAGGGATTTTTTCTTTACCTTATACGTGGAAGTCATATGGAGAAGCCTGTCCCGCGCCTGATTAAGCAGAGATGCTGGTTCCGGCCATTGTTCGAGGATAATGGAGCCTCCAAAGGCACGCTTTGTTATCCTTTCGATAAATCCGTACACACCGGTATCATCAGTGCCGGCCGGACCGGAAAAAATAACCAGGTGGCTGTCCTGATCCCCGTAATTTTCATGGAGATGAATATGGACGATGGGCAGGGTGGCGTCCAGTTGATCAATGAACGCCAAATAGTTGTTGCGGGTTGCTGCGGACAGATTGGCGTGGCCCAGGTCAAGACAGATGCCCACATGTTCCGCGGGCGTGTCCCGCATGTTTCGCAGGAGAGCAAACAAGCGATTGAAATCGGCCGCAGTGGTAAGAGGTGTGTTTTCGATGGCAAGTTTAAGACCGGCCTTCCGGGTGGCATTGATGACCGGTAAAAGCGCCTGAATATAGGCTTCTATTCCCTTTTCAGTATACAGGTGAATATTGAACAGGGTTGCGCCGATGTCCTGTGCAAAAGCGATATCTTGTATAATGAGTTCATGGGTGTTTGGCTGCAAGGGATTGGCCCACCATTGCGCATGCACGGTTAAGGCAATATCATGAGCAAGGGCTGTCTCCCGTATGTATTGACGTCTTTCCCCATTCAGGTCGCTTGTATCCCAACCGGCGCCCGATTCTTTTTTGTCGGGAAACCACTCAAAGGCATCAAAACCGTTGTTTATTGCGTAAAGAAAAGGCGCGAATAACGAAGAAGCGCTATAGGCAGTCTGGTTGCCGATTCGGATACGGCTGCCGGTTTTCATGATATCTCACTCCGGCTATCAACTTTCCTGGATTTAGCCAAAGAGGCTTTACCGCCTATCGAATCTATCACTCCCATTTTCTCTTTTCTGCCTTCTGCCTTCTGCCTTCTGCCTTCTGCCTTCTGCCTTCTGGCGCGATTCAATTTGTAACAACCTGGTAATGCAACATAAATTAATAGATAGACAAAGTTTTCGCAATTGACCCAACTAAGCGCCTACTTGCCAATCCTTCACCGCCATGCCACACCCACCTGCAGCATAAGCGCTAACTTAAGATGTCAAGGTTCCTTGCACGTCATTCCGGCGAACGCCGGAATCCAGTTATACAATCGCAGGATACAAGTCATGCCAATCAGGATTGATGTGTTCGATTAAATCCAGTTTCCACGCACGCTTCCAATCCTTTAATCTTTTCTCCCGCTGAATGGCGGATTCCATGTTCTCATGCAGCTCATACCAAACCAACCGATGAACTCCATAGCGCTTAGTGAAGCCATTAGCCATATTATTTTTATGTTCCCATATCCTCTTGACGAGGTTCGAAGTCACACCGACATATAGAGTGCCATTTCTTCTGCTTGCAAGAATATATACGGCTGGTTGCTTGATCATGTTAGCAGCTCTGGATTCCGGCGTTCGCCGGAATGACTAACAGTAGACTGTTATCCACCTTTTAGGGTAGTGCTTATGCCCACCTGCGGGCGGGTCTGCACCACATAATACTCGCCGTTTTGAAAAGCGCCCTCTATATCCTGGGGACAGCCGTCCAGAGCCTTTTCGATTTCAATGCCGATCTTGGTGATTTTTTTAAAAAATTCCTTCCTGTATTGCTCATCCCATAATAGTGGACTCTCTGTGTAATCCAGCAGCTCTTCATGAGGAGGCTCCAGCAACACTGAATCATAAAGGCCGGCGCCGGCATACTCTTCAAGGTCCTCGCCGTTGGAGTCTGAACGGACTATCAGCCCCTTGCCTCGAAGGGCAACACCCTTGCTCGGATATGAGACAAGACGAGGTTGGAGAGTTTTGGACTTTCGGCAGATAAAACCGAGAGCTCTGCCTGGATAGTTACCGCTGCAAAGCGTTTCCCCAAGTCCCAAGACCACCTCTCCATAGAGTTCATCCCGCGCCCCGGTAAACGGATTAGCGGTATGGATCACAAAGGCATATTCCGCCTCAACTACTTGCTGGATGAGGACCGCCATCTGTAGGTCCGCGTGGAAGAGAGGTGACCAGCGCCTCCGGTCCTTCGAGAGCCATGAGGGTCTTACGAAGTTCCGGCAAAATCTTACCGGGCTGTTGGTCAACCTGTTCGGTTAACCTGGTATACTGCGCGTTGACCGTTTTGTTGCCCGGTTCGGCAAGCACTTTTTCGCAAACACCAAACGATATTGCTACGGACCGGGGCAGATGGATCCAGCCGGGTAGCCTGCCCTGGAGAAGCTGCAGTTGTAAGGACTTGCCGCCGACCACCATGCCGGTAAAATTTGGCGAAGCAATAGCTAAATGGGTGAAAGCTGCCGGCATTAATTTTACCGGCCCTTTACCGCTTCCCTCTCCTCTCTTCCGTGTACTTTTTATCTTTTCCTCAGCCTTTGCAAATTCCACATCTCCCGTACCATTGACCTTGAGTTGCAGCATCTCGCCGTTATGCGACTTGAACGCATCAATGATCTTCATATCATAGCAGGTGGCAAACAGGATAGAACCGTTCCTGGCGCGAATCGACACATGGGATAGAACATCAACCACATCCGGCGTTATTACTGCGGTGACGCCGGCAGGGATCTCCTCGTCCCCCGTAACTCTGTCGGTGATAATCACGGTGGAACGGTCGAATATCTTCTCCTGGATGTCGAGCAATGTGGCAATTTCCACGTGGCCGGCGGTTTCCGTCTGGCTGATCACCTGCCAGCTCCCGAGCCGGGCAACCTTACGCAGCATGGGATCGAAGTGCTGCAGCAGGATGGAGAGGACGAACGGCGAACCGGCGCGCACAATTTCTTGGCTAAAAAGGTCAATTGTCCATGCCTCGGCGCCAAAACCATGTCCCAGATGTTCTGCTTTGGCCTGCAAAAGCTTATAGTAATAATCGCTAAAAGCGCCCAGTATCCGGGTAATCCTTTCGAGCATGGATCTGGAATGCAGGGCCCAGTTTTTGTCGATCGTATCTACCCTAAGGAGTCGTTCCCACTGCGTGGCGCAATAGGCAAGTTCTGTATTGTCATGGGCAAACCGCACATTCTCAATCAACATACCGATTAATTGCGCGAGTTCTTTTATTTTGAGTCCCCTATGGATATCGCGCTCCACTACAACGCGCAAAAACTCTTCCAGGGCCAGATCAAGATACAGTATATCGCGAACGCATTCTTCCCCAATCCCTTCATTAAGGAAAATGTTAAGTGAGCCGCGTACTTCGGTGATGGACCGGACGCGATCAACCACATCAATCCCCCCATCATCGCGGGATTGGTGAATATATGCCGTCTGTCCTTGCAGCTGTTCGTTGAGACAGCGGCTGGAGGTCGCCACCGCGCTGGCCAGATCAGTGGCGGAGTGAATTGATTGGAGGAGCTGCAGATAATTTTCAAAATCGTGGATCAGGCCGTCTCTGATATGCGGGACAAAATCTGGGGCAGTGGTTATCGGCCGTTCAAAGCTTGCAAGCCGTTTCTTGGTTACCCCGCCATTCTTAAGGGTCTTGTAAAAAAGGGCATGGTCACCGTAACTGCGTAAAAACTCCAGATACGCCTCACATATAACGATATCGTCAGGAGTGGCGTTGTTGTGGAGCTTCTGGTGCCATTCCTCCATAAAATGGCCGGAAACTTCCTTGATCTTATGGCGGTGCATGATGTGGAGGATATCATCGCGAATCCTCTGGCCCTTACCTCCTTCACCCCCCCGTCCCAAGGTGGATAGCATGAGGCGGATAATTTCCCGGCTCGCCGGTGCGGCGTCTCCATATGCTGCGGCAAGTTTGAGGGTCAACCGCTTTTGGGCGTGCGCCAACTCCCGCGGCTTGGTATTGTAATTTCGCTGCCAATCCAACTGCCTGATGGCTGAGAATCGCAGCCACACAAAAAGGAGCGCCAGCCCTTCCACATAATTGTGCACTCGGTCCAACAAGTCATGACACAAATTAAAACGGTGCATAAGGGTCCAGGAATTGCGTCCTGATTCCTTCTGAACAATATCTTCCGCAAGATCGGCAAGCTCCTGCGTTTCTAATACCGTTTCCTCATAAAGTGAAACATGCACAGGAATATAAAAATTACCACGGTGTTTTTTATACCATTTCCCGGTATCAGACCTCTTCAGCACAAAAGCAAGACCTAACACCGCATCCTGCTCGGCAACTTCGATCTGCAGTTGCTGGAGACCTTTTTCTGCAACAAACACCGTTTGTGCTGCACTGTTATCACTGATTATCGTGTCAACAGGCCGGAGAGAAGGAGGAGGCATGAGCCATTCATATTTCGATTTTTTGGCAACTCCCCAATGCAGGACCAGGGTGCCGGGAATATCGGCAATCAGAATTATCCGATAACGGTCCCCTTCTTTGCAGACCGCCGCTGCCAACTCTCTATCCTCATCAAGGTGGTATACCTGCTGGAAAACAATTTCCTTTTCGGTAGTCTCCTCGGCAAGCGCCTGATGGGGCAAAATCAAAGGTTCTCCGGATTTTGTCAGGGTGATTATATAATTTCTGTCATGGTTGTTATCCCAATAATTTTCCTCCGGGAAAAAGAGGGCAAAAGCGATTATGGAGAATTCAAGGTCCTGATCCAGGGTAATTTTGATTTGATTTACATCGTTGTGTGTTGTAAACGGGGTCTGAGCAGCGTTTGGGCCAAACGCATCCGTACCGGCAGGCCAGATCGATTGCGGAGGAATCTGCCAGGGCGCCTTTATATGACGACAGACTCCCCAGTGCAGCACACACTTTTTCTTGCTCTGCAGAGAAAGCGACACCTCCATCCGGCTATCAACAGAACGCCTTTCTATGTTCAATGGTAAATTATTTCTGATGCTAATATCTTGACTGTCCATTTTCATGATCGTACACTTTGCAACATGGTAGTATAAATATAATTTTCAGACAACCTGACCTCGGGAGAATGTATCATGATACCGAACAAAAGCGAACAATTTCAGTGCCTAAATTTATTGCACTTTTCTGATTAGATGATTCCTCTAACTTTAGGCACTTTTGGCACTTCGCACTTTAGGCACTTTTACAGTAACTCACTGGAAGTACTTTTCGGAGTCAGGAATTCCTAATTCCCACGATACTAAGGAGTATTCATGATTATATATAATTTGTTCCCCCTCCTGGCAGGCCGTTTTACTGATTGGAAAAAACATCTGTCGCGGGCAGCCGCCATGGGCTTCACCTGGATATTTGTCAATCCCGTTCAGCGCCCCGGCTCTTCAGGCAGCCTGTATTCCATAGCGGATTATTACGCCTTTAATCCTCTCCTGGTTGCCTCAAAAAGCAAAAAAGAACCCCGGGAACAGATAAAGGAAATGATCACGGCCGCGGATACGATGGGGCTCAAGGTGATGGTCGATCTGGTGATCAGCCACTGCGCAGCGGATTCGGATCTGCTCCAGCAGCATCCTGAGTGGTTTCTGTGGGAAAAGTCCGGAAAGGTTGCGCACCCTTTCTGTTATGAAAACGGGAAAAAGGTAGTCTGGAAAGATTTAGCCAAGTTTGATCATAAAAACACCAGCGATAGAGAGGGCCTCTTTCAATTCTTTCTTCATATGGTTAGGTTCTTGGTAGAATTGGGTTTCAGTGGATTTCGCTGTGATGCCGCTTATCAGGTCCCGGGAAGTCTATGGAAAAGGCTCATCCGGGAAACCAAAAAATTCCATCCCCATGTCCTCTTTTTTGCAGAAACTCTTGGATGTCCCCCGGATCAAACCAGAAAAACCGCCAAAGCCGGCTTTGATTTCATATTCAACAGTTCCAAATGGTGGGATTTCCAGAGCCCCTGGCTGGTGGAACAATATACCCTTACGCGCGAGATCGCCCCGTCAATAAGCTTCCCGGAGAGCCACGACACCGAGCGCCTCTGGGCTGAATTGCTCGGCAACGTGGAAGGCGTTAAGCAACGCTATCTTTTCGCCGCCCTGTTTTCAGCCGGCATTATGATGCCCATGGGTTTCGAATTTGGATTTCAAAAAAAACTCCATGTCGTTAAAACCAGACCGGAAGATTGGGAACAAACAGATACTGATCTGACTTCATTCATAAGGGCTGTCAATACAATCAAATCACGTCATGCAATCTTTCAAGAGGAACCTCCCACTACAATACTTCCCACTTCCAATCCCAATGTTTTGCTTATGTGGAAGGCCTCGGTCAAAACACAAGAAGAAGCGTTGCTAATTCTCAATAAAGATATGCATACCAAACAGCATTTTTATGCGGAAAATCTGCAAAGTTTTGTTCAGGCAGGGGCACCGCTTATTGATGTCTCTCCGGAAAACCCGCTGGGCTACATACCGGCACCGTTTTCCTATGACCTTCAACCTGGCCAAGGAATAGTGCTGATCACTGCAAGAGATTCGGTGGCGGAAGATTGAGCCATAATCTACCTTGAGTTTTTGCTGGAACTTTTGTAACCTCTCGGCAAGACTTACTCTATCGTTGGATAGAACACGATGCACCCTTATCGCTTTGTATTATTATTGTTAGCATTGAAGATAATTCGTGGCGCATAACCTCCGGTGAGAGGGTAACATGGTTGGGAAAAAAGCTAAACAGCAGCTGGCAAAAAATGATGCCCGGAATGCGCTCAAGCAAGGTAATGGTGCAGAGGCCGTTGCTCCCCAGCAGACAGGAAAGAATGATAAAGTTGAAGCTTCAAGCCGTGAACTGGTTTGGGAAAACGGCGATTTACCTGAATCATACGGTGAAAACAGAGTGATGTTGCTTCCGGTTGGCCCCTTTGTAGTGCATGCTTATTGGGAATTTCATTTTCGCCAACATCCAAGTCCTTCCGCCGGCTTTGAACGAGTAAAACAACGGCCCCAGGATGACCCGAGACAAACACGGCCTGTTTTGAGATTCTATGATGTCAGCAACATTGTTTTTAACGGAGAGAATGCCCACAGCTTTTTTGACGTGGATATCGATCTTGCCGTGCAAAACCAGTATGTCCATCTCTGGAGCCCTGAGAAGGAATACCTGGCCGAAATAGGTTTTCGGGCTGAAAATGACAAATTTTTTCCGGCGGCCCGGTCAAACATTGTGGAGACCCCGCGCGCCTGGCCTGTTCCTGATGGAGATGAACAGTATCTGTTCGTAGCAGAAGAGACCGGCGGAGCTGAGCTGACCACCGAAGTTCGCGAAGAATCTTTGCGAGATGGACAAACGGCGGCCGAAAAGCAGCCCCCTAAAGAGAAGATCCAAGACGCGCTACCGGCATCGGATCAAGCTGCCCTTTTCCGGTTAGGCGAATCAACACCAGGCCTACCGAAAAAAAACCAACCGTTCCGCAAGGTTGTCGTGAAAATCAGGCCTTCCATTGGGCCGGAAAATTCAAGGCCGCAAAACATTCATGCTCGACATGCCAAAGAGAAGGACCATAATCTTACGGATGTGTGCGAGGCTCGGTTCAGCTTTGGCGTCTCGTCAAAATAAGCCATGGTTCCGCCGGGCGGCTACTATCCTCTTCTCCGGTTGCTGCGGTAATAGTATGGGTTGAAATATGGAAAAAGGTTATCTGGCAATTGTCCTGCACGCCCATCTTCCTTACGTGCGGCACCCAGAATATGAGGATGCCCTCGAAGAATACTGGCTCTACGAAGCCATCACCGAAACATACATCCCTCTCCTCTTGATGCTGGAAAGTTTGCTGGAAGACGGGGTTGATTTCCGGCTCACCCTTTCGCTCTCCCCCACTCTTGCTTCGATGCTTGTTGATCCGTTCTTACAGCAACGTTATCTCAATAGACTAGAACGGTTGATAGAGCTGGGCCAAAAAGAAATCAAGCGCACCAGATTACAGCCCGAATTGAATACTCTGGCACGCATGTACTCAAGGCAGCTGCAAAATGTGCACGCCGCTTTCCTCAATCGTTACAAGCGCAACTTGGTGCAGGCTTTTAAACGCTTCCAGACCCTTGGCAAGGTAGAATTTCTGGCCAGTGCAGCCACTCACGGATTCCTGCCGCTGCTTGCCGTCAATCCAGCAGCGGTGCGCGCCCAGATCCGGGTGGGAATAGACCATTATCAACACCTCTTCGGTCAAAGGCCAAAGGGTTTCTGGTTGCCGGAATGCGGCTACTATCCCGGCGTTGACCAGGTACTCATGGATCAGTCCATTCGTCACACTATCGCAGAGACCCATGGCATCACCCGGGCTCAGCCGCGGCCGAAACACGGGGTCTATACGCCGATCTATTGCTCGTCAGGAGCTGCTGTTTTCGGACGTGATCCGGAATCGTCCAGGCAGGTCTGGAGTTCAGTTGACGGCTATCCAGGGGATTATGATTATCGGGAATTTTATCGTGATATCGCCTACGATCTCGATCTTGAGTATATCAAGCCATATATTCATCAAGACAATATACGGCTTGACAGCGGCTTCAAGTATTTCCGCATCACCGGCAAGACTAATCACAAAGAAATCTATGTTCCTGAATGGGCGGAAAACAAAGCGGAACTGCACGCCGAAAACTTCATCGCCAACCGGCAGAAACAAATCGAACATCTGGCTTCGGTTATGGATCGCAAGCCCATCATTGTGGCTCCTTACGATGCCGAACTATTTGGCCACTGGTGGCATGAAGGGCCAATATGGCTCAATGGACTGATCCGCAAGATCAGTGCGGAACAGAAAACAATCCGCCTCATCACTCTTTCCGAATACCTGGCAGAACATCCCGTCAATCAGGTCGCGACCCCCTGTACTTCCAGTTGGGGATACAACGGCTTCCACGAAACCTGGCTCAATGGCAGTAATGACTGGATCTATCGTCATCTGCACCAAGGAACGCAGGTAATGGAAAAGCTGGCCAGGCATTACCCCCAGCCAGAGGGCTTGACGCTACGGGCACTCAAGCAGGCGGCACGGGAACTGCTGATGGCACAGGCGAGCGACTGGGCCTTTATGATCAACAACGGCACGATGCCGGAGTATGCCACCCGAAGAACAAAAACCCACCTTCTGCGGCTGAACAGGCTTAAGAATGAAATCGAAGGCCGGATGATAGACGAGGAATGGCTCGCAACGATCGAAAGCCACAACAATATTTTTCCTCAAATTGACCACCAATCATTTTCTACAGAGGCTTATTGACATGTATGTCGTTATGATTGCTCCGGAGTGCGCGCCGGTTGCGAAAGTCGGGGGGTTGGCGGACGTGGTGCAGGGTCTTTCCCGGGAACTCATGATCCGGGGCAACGCGGTAGAGGTTATTCTCCCCAAATATGACTGCATGCGCTACGACCGCATCTGGGATCTTCATAAGGTATTCGGGGACCTCTGGGTGCCCTATCACGACATGCATTTTCATTGCGATGTATATTTTGGTTTCGTTGAAGGTCTGAAATGTTTTTTTATTGAATCGCATTCGTTCACGAACTTCTTTAACCGCGGGATCTATTATGGACATAACGACGATCCCGAGCGGTTCGCCTTTTTTTGCCGCGCAGCATTGGAGTTTATGCTGAAGGCGAATAAGCACCCTGATATTATCCATTGCCATGACTGGCAGACTGGGCTCGTGCCGGTCCTTTTGTATGACATGTATACGCATTTGGGAATGACCCACCCCAGGGTGTGCTATACGCTGCACAATCTCAAACATCAGGGAGTGACCGGGGAATATATTCTCCGGCAGGTAGGGTTGAACCCTGCTCATTATATGACCCAGGAACGGCTGCAGGACAACTTTAACCACGGTGCGGTCAATATCATGAAGGGAGGGATAGTCTATTCCAACTTTGTGACTACGGTGTCGCCCCACTATTCTGAAGAGATTAAGCATACGGACCTCGGTTACGGGCTCCAGCATACCCTGCACGAGCATGGCGGGAAGTTCGGCGGCGTTTTGAACGGGCTTGATTACAACGCCTGGAACCCTGAAACCGATCCATATATCGCGCACCGCTATTCAATCAATACCCTTGATGACAAATACAAAAACAAAGAAGCTTTGCGCCAACGTTTGTGGCTTAGACATGATTATAAACCGCTTGTTGCGGTGGTAAGCCGCCTGGACCATCAAAAGGGCGTAGAACTGATCCGCCATGCGATTTCTTATTCTTTGGCCAACGGCTGCCAGTTTGTGCTGCTGGGTTCAAGTCCTGATCCACGCATAAACCATGAATATTGGCAACTCAAACATTCTTTGAACGATAACCCTGACTGCCATCTGGAAATCTCGTATCATGAAGAATTGGCCCATCTCATCTATGCGGGCGCTGACATGATTCTTATCCCCAGCGCCTTTGAACCATGCGGCCTGACGCAGATGATCGCCATGAAATACGGCACGGTTCCCGTGGTTCGCAATACCGGCGGCCTGACCGATACTGTTTTTGATGCGAATTACGCCCACAGGCCATATCATGAACGAAATGGTTATTTGTTCAATGATTTCAATTACCAAGGTATGGAATCAGCACTGCACCGGGCCATCGGCATGTGGTACAGCCATCCCCAACATTTTCGAGAATTGATGATTAACGGCATGCGATACGACTATTCCTGGAATCATCCCGGCGGTCATTATATAAATATTTACGATTACATCAAGGAGTAGGGAAAACCGTGGCTGCACAGCAGGAATCCTGGGCCGCCGGCGCCTTCAGGCTCGAGCGCGGCAAGCCCCTTCCATTTGGCGCTTCCGAGCTTGGACGTGGCATTAATTTCTCGTTTTTTTCCAAACATGTTACTGCTGCCTCTCTGGTTCTCTTTCGGCAAGACACGGACGAACCAATGGTCGAAATTCCACTGGATCCCCATTTTCATCGCACCGGCCATGTCTGGCATATTCTAGTGTGCGGTCTGGATCCCTCCATCCTCTATGGTTGGCGATTGAATGGCCCGAGTGAACCGAAAAATCTCCATCGGTTCGATCCCAATGCCGTCCTGATCGATCCTTATGCCAGAGGCCTGAGTGGCGGTTCGGTTTGGGGCGAATCCGGCATCCAGCATGCAAAAGGACCGGAGGGCGAAAAAATCTTCCACCATCGCCTGGGATGTCTACCTTTAGAAGATTTTGACTGGCAGGGCGATGCACCGCCTCGTACACCGCTGGGAGAGACGGTTATTTATGAACTGCATGTCCGCGGCTTCACTGTTCATCCTTCTTCCGGGGTGCGCCATCCTGGAACATACCTGGGGCTCACCGAGAAAATACCCTACCTGCAAGAGCTTGGCGTCACAGCGGTGGAACTCATGCCGGTATTCGAATTCGATGAGAACGAACATTTGCGCCACCATCCACACACCGGAGAACTCATGCGCAACTTCTGGGGATATTCCCCCCTTGCCTTTTTTGCGCCCAAGGCGAGCTTTGCCTTTAACGGGCGTAACGGCAACCAGGTCAACGAGTTTCGCGAGATGGTAAAGGCATTTCACCGCGCCGATATTGAGGTCTATCTTGATGTTGTCTTTAACCATACCGGCGAAGGCGACGAGCGTGGCCCCACTATCTCCATGCGCGGCATTGACAACAGTATCTATTACATGCTGGACAATGAAGGTGGTTACCTTAACTTTTCGGGGTGCGGCAACACCCTCAACTGCAACCATCCGCACGTACGTGCCATGATTATCGATTGTCTGCATTACTGGGTATCGGAGATGCATATCGATGGTTTCCGCTTTGATCTGGCATCAATTCTCGGCCGCGGCGAAAATGGAGAAATACTTGAGAATCCGCCGCTGCTTGAGCGTATTGCCGCGGATCCGGTGCTGGCAGATACCAAGATAATTGCCGAGGCGTGGGATGCAGCGGGCCTTTACCAGGTTGGCAGCTTCCCGGTTTGGGGCCGATGGGCCGAATGGAATGGCTACTATCGTGACCAGGTGCGCGCTTTCTGGCGTGGCGACCCGGGACAGGTGAGCCATCTCGCCAACCGCCTCTGCGGCTCGGAGGACCTGTACCAGCCAACCGGACGCTGGCCCTATCACTCCATTAATTTTATCACCGCCCATGACGGTTTTACGCTGATCGATCTTGTTTCCTATAACGAAAAGCACAACGAAGACAACGGCGAAGAGAACCGCGACGGCGAGAACAACAACCATTCTATGAACTTTGGGGTGGAAGGGCCGACCGACATCGATAAAATCAACCGCATGCGCAACCGGCATATAAAGAACCTCATGGCCACACTGTTGTTGAGCCAGGGCGTGCCTATGCTCCTGGGCGGCGATGAATTCTGCCGATCGCAGAACGGCAATAACAACGCCTATTGCCAGGATAATACAATAAGCTGGATCAACTGGGACCTGGCTGCACAGCATGAGGATATGCTGCGTTTTACGCGGCTGATGATCGCCTTTCGCAAGCGCCATCACAGCCTGCGCCGGGAGCACTTCTTCAGCGGCGGCCCCGGCATCAGTTGGCACGGCAAAAGGGCAAACAAACCGGACTGGTCAAAGGAGGCCCGCTGGATCGCCTTTTTGCTGGAAGGTAACAAGGCGCCGGAGACACCAGATAAAGACATTTTCGTGATGCTCAATGCCTCAGAAAAATCTCGGTATTTTGAGGTGCCGCATAATGGCAAGGAATGGTTGCGTGTCATCGACACCGCCAGAACTCCACCTGAAGATATTTACGAGGTCGAGGAGGATGCGCCCGCAATCGGCTTTCAAAAAGAGCGCTTCAAGGTGGAGCGAAGAAGCTTGGTGGTGCTCGTTTCACGCTAAAACATGAAAAACTGGACAACCTCCGCCTAAAGACAGGGGGTTGAAGGAAAAGGACTGAAATTTCGAACATGGGTCAAATGGACCCGTCTGTATCGTGCTCGTGATCGTGCTCGTAATCGATCTTGTTTTTTCATGATCAGACAGATAACTATGCTTCCTTTTCGATTACGATTACGAGCACGAGCACGAAATAAACAAATACAAGCTGCTGCCTGAAAAGTGAACTATTAATCGTAACTGAGTCTGATAACGACATATGCAACCTGCAGAAAAAAAATTCCATTATCTCCTGATCATCGTTTTCTGGTTCATTGGCCTGTTTTTCCTCCTTACCGGCGTCTGGGGCATAGGAAGTTCCCTTGCTGCGGAAGCCTTAATGACCAATGATATTATCGCCTTTGTCTTCCTGTCACTATTTGCCGCTGTGGCCTTCATCTACGGATTCTTTATTATCCGGGATATAAAGGATGCAGCTGTAAAGGAAAAACCACAAAGAATACTTTCACGGATAAGTCCCACCAAGGTCCTCAGCCTGCTTGTTTTCGGGATTGCTCCTATCCTGCTTGTTTACCTCAATTCTGATATGCGGGAGTTCAATAGAGAACGCGAGACCGCCTTCCAAAAGATACGGCCCGCTTTTCTGCAGTATGTAGCCGACCACTCCACTACGCCCCGGACGTTACGCATGCTTGTTCCAGAATATATCTCCAAGATCCCCGATATCCTCCAACCCAAAGATGAAGTCCCGGCCAGCAAGCGCGTGGACTATGCAGCCACGAAAAATACAGCCCGCTTTTACTTCAAGACCAGTTGGAGGCCTGACTCCAAAACCCAGTACGATATCCTGCAGGACCGCTATTTGAATAAAGCAAAATAAGTTTAATCGAACTTTTTGCTTAGCCATCCTGTGGCTTTTTGCGAGTTAATCAAGTTTGACAGACTCACAAAAACTATAAATTCACCACAGAGGACACAGAGAGCACAGAGGTAACTGCTTGAAAGGATAAAGTTTTACTCTGTGCTCTCTGGGTCCTCTGTGGTATAAAAAGACTTTTTACAAATTCATCAAGTTTATTTATTAAACCAGGAGAATGTAACCGGGGAGGTCTGGCAATATGGATACAATCCACATTCTGCGGCTATTGGACACAATGATAGATTATTTTGAAGCCGGCAACAAAGAGACTGATCGTGCGGCAAAATCCATCCTCGAAACAGATGTCGCCTTTAAAGATTACTGGCAAGAGGAAATTAAGCGCATCGGCGAGGGTGTGGGCTGGACCGGATTGCGGGCGATTGAAGCGGATATACTTGCTGCCTCCCTGCGTACCATAAAAAGTAAGATTGAAGAGTGTGGCTGACCAATGGCCGGATTTTTTTTCTCCAACCATTAGAATGCTACACAGAATGCACTATTGATTCGATAGCGTCCTGTTGCTGTATCAGTTATGTTTATTCAATTCCCGCATGCGGAGATTAATTTCCAATCGCTCCAGGGAAAGTTTGATAACATCCACGGCTTTGTTCTTCTTGGCAAGGTAGTCTGCAAAAAAGGTGCGCACCTCATCCGGTTGCATCATCCCGGCAGCCGGGATGACGGCAGCCAATACCCGCTCATAAAGCATGGGATGGAATTGCTCAATTTGGGTAAGATTTCCGACATACCAGTCCCACAAAAAAGGAACCGCAGCAGGGTTAGCTGCCATGGCCATCACCGGGATAAATTTATTGCGGGCCGGCACTTCATCCAGAACATAGTGCCGCGCCTTTTCCAACCCATGACGGTCCTGAAAAAAGCCAATGGCGGCTAGGATGTTCATCCGTTCATGTTCTGCAGGAGCGTTTTTGAACCGCTGCGCAAACCAGTCAAAAATAATGGCATCCCCGGTCCAGGCTCCTGCCAGCATGATACTGCCCATAATGTCCGGATGCACGGTGCCGCCTTGCTTCAATGTCTCAAACTGCTGTAAAGCAAACTCCGTTACCGCCGGGGAGCCGTATTGCACTGCATGGCCAATCAACCGGTCCCGCATAATGGTTATGGTGTGGTCTTCTGATACAGAAGGTTCATGGCCGATTCTGGTAAGGATCGATTCCAGCCACGGCAAAGCTAATCCTGCTATTTTTCGCCGCCAATCATCTTCAAGGATGCGATAGGCCTGCATGAGATTGGCCGCAATGCTTGACAGTGGTAAATATCCATCTTCCGCGGCATAGTGATTGAGAAAATCCACATAGTCCTGCATATGCAGCCCGCCGCTTCTGACCAGACCATAGAGATCGTTTTGCAACCCCCAACGGTCTTCGGGCGGCAAGGTTTTATCAACAACCATTTTGGCAAGCTCTTGGAAATTTTCCGGATCATCATACTGGATCCGGTAAAATCCGGTCTGTCGGTCATTGATTTTATAAGCCTTTGTGGTGGGATCAATCTCTATGGTGCATTCCTTCTCATCCATCACTGCGGTGAGCCGGCGGACCTCACCGTTTGCCGAATACAGGCTTACAGTGAGCGGGATGAGCCATTTCTGGTCATCCGCACCGGGCAGGTAGGTAAACCGTTTCTGTTGCAACACCAATGAGTTTTCTACTCTTTTTGAAATCACCAGAGGAAATCCCGGCTGCTCAACCCAGCTTTTCATGATGGCTTCCACCGGTTGCTTGGCAGCCTGTTCAAATGCTTCCCAGAGGTGATGGCTGGCGGCACAATCATACGCATGGTTCTGCAAATAGAGGTGCACCCCTTTTTTAAAAGCATCATCACCGATATATCCCTGAATCTGCCGCAGGATGGAGCCGCCCTTACTGTAGATAATCGGGGCGGTGCTGGTGTTGATAACCACCTCTGCCGCGCCGGGAAGTTCAATGGCAAAATTCTCCTGCA
>CALZHT010000021.1 GCA_945787445.1 uncultured Desulfobulbaceae bacterium | reverse complement strand
GTGCTCAGCGGCTCTACAGCAATATATACACTTAAGTTCGAGAATGACAGCCCTGCTACAGATGATCTCGTCATCACCGGCTCAGGCGATGGTTCGAACTTTACTATCCAGTATTTGGATGATACAGCCACTGACCGCACCGCAGCAGTAACAGGAGCAGGATATACAATCAGCAGCTTGGCCGCCGGCGCCAGCAAGGTCTGGACACTTAATGTCACTCCCTCCGGAAATCCAACACCAGTGGTCGGAGGTACTTCTTATGATGTAACTGTTACCGCTACATCGAGCAATGACGGCACCAAGACCGATCAGGTCCAGGGGACCACCACATCCACCTCTGCCAATATCTCTCTTGCGAAGAATGTCGATAAACCCAATGCCAACCCAGGCGAGGACCTTACCTATATCACCACCGGCACCAATGCAGCCAGCCTTACAGGTGCCTCTAGTATAGAAGTAACCGACCAAATCCCGGCCAATACCGGTTTCAAGGTGGGTACCGCCACCTTCAATCCTATAACTTCAACATTGACCAGCGTTATAACCTACTCAGACGACAACGGCACCAGTTGGACTTATACCCCGGCAAGCACCGGCTGTTCGGCGCCGGCAGGATATGACTACTGCCTCACTGACGTGAAATGGACCATGACCGGCAATATGCCTACAGGGACGAATTTTAGTGTGGAAATGATTGTAATAATTAAATAAAAGTGAAAGATTAAAGGGGAATTTAGCTTAAAAACCTCTTTAAAAGAAGAGATGAGATGAGAAAATACTGAAATGTATGGTCAAAAGGGTAAATCCCGGGTAACTGGGTGACGCAAAGCTACTTGTCCCGCCCATGGCTGTATAGTGGGATTGCCGAAGTTTTCAAACGATGTTAGGAGACAGAGCCTGTCACCCCTCCCGCTGCAGGCTTTTTTTATTGGCTGACAACTAATTAAACCACAAAGATATAAAGGGTGCAAAGAAGAATTAATAACCAAAAACTTGATGCTTTTATGCCAATAAGCAAACCCCATATACTCAAAAAACTAACCATCAGACGGGGACCACACCCTGCTGGGCATAAATCTCTATTTACCAGTGGCATGAAATATCGTCGTAAAATAAGGATTGCCCCATTGGTTATCCTTTCTCTCCTGTTATTCTTTGCTTTTGCCACCTCTGCTCACGCAGGTTGGTACGATAGCAACTGGAACTATCGTAAACAGATTATAATCGATGCCTCCATGACGCCGAATACTGACCGATCATGGTTTCCGGCACTGATATACAAAGCAACTGATGGTCAACTTGCAGCCAGTGCATGCCCAAACGGTGAAGATATACTTTTCACAAAATCGGATGGAACTACCAAGATTGACCACGAAATCGAGGATTTTAACAATGGCACCGGTGAACTTGTTGCATGGGTTGAAATTGAAACCCTGTCCAGTTCTATTGATACGATTATCTACATTTACTATGGAAATAGTGGGTGCATTAATCAGGAGAATGTTCCCGGTACCTGGGACGAAGGGGGGAGTAATAATTTTAAGGGTGTTTGGCATTTGAGCGAAGATCCCTCCGGGATACCGCCACAGATGAAGGACAGCACTTCCTTCAATAATGACGGAACATCAATGGGCGGTATGGGCCCAGGAGATCAGGTGGGCGGTAAGGTTGACGGGAGTCTCAATTTTGCTGGCAGCCCGGATAATATCCCAATATATTATATTCAATCTCCAGACTCTGCCAGCTTGAATATTACAGGGGATATAACAGTCTCAGCATGGATTAAACCAACAGGTGGGAGCGTTACACAGCAAGGCATTACAAATAAAAGGGGAGTTGTAGCAAGTGGATGGTGGCTTCATTATGAAAATAGCGTTATGCCTCCTGGAGAAAATTGTGGTACTGATTTGATTCATTGGAAATCTAATGGTGGGCTTTGTTCAACCAGCACTGTTCCAAGAAATTTATGGACTCATGTTGTAGGCACTCTTGATGCAGCCGACAGGAAAATTTACATAAACGGCCTGGAAGATGCCAGCTCAGGTTCAGGAGGAAGTATTGGAGACTCATCAGGGCAAGCCCATACTATAGGATATGGGACTGGATTTGACGGCACTATTGATGAAGTACGCATCTCGGGAATTAGCCGTGGTGCCGATTGGATCAGAACCGAATTCAACAATCAAAGTAGTCCTGCCACTTATCTAAGTTTTGGATCTCCAGTCACATCCATATCCGGAACCTGTAAACAGTCTGATCAATCGACTGATTGTACTGACACCGGCACTATCCGGATAGCTGTCAACGGCGTCCTGCAGGCAGAAACACAACCAACTGTTGCCGGGATTTGGACTATCGAGGGGGTCACCCCTCCTAACAGCGGTGATGTGATCACGGTCTATATCGAAGGTGCAGCCAATGCCAACGAAGCAGTGGCGGTGACTAAGTATGACGGCACCGGCAACATCACCGGCATCCAGCTCATAGAAGAGCACCTGACCATCGGTAGTGATGATAACCAGACCTTGTCCAATGTCGATCTTAGTCAATATGACAATTCTGTCTCAGGTAGTGAAGATGTCTTCCACGAGGTTGATGCCTCTAATGACCTGACTGTTGATACCACCACCGCCTTGATCAACGAAGAGTTGTATATCAAGTCCGGCAACACCTATCGGCCCGATTCTGCAAGCTCTGGCAATGTGATAACCAAGCATATGAAGATTCTTGGCGCTTTGACAGCTGATGGTAATACCTTCACCGTAAGTGGCGATTGGGATCATTCCAGTGGAACCTTTACATACGATACAAGTACCGTGGTGATGACCGGGGCAGCTAATGATATGACAGCCCCTGCCGGTAATCAGTTCTATAATCTCACGATAAATTCGGGCGCAAACATTACTGCCCAGAGTTCTTTTGGTACGGCTATCGGTGGGTCGCTGATTATTTCCGGTACATTCAATATTGCAGCAGGATACACGGTCTATACACAAAATAATCTGACAATGAACGACAATTCCACACTGAGCGGGGCCGGGACTTTCCGCCAGTCAGTTCGAAATATTTATACCGGTAACACCTATGGAGTCAATACCACCATCTCGGTCAGCACCTACCACTTTTATGCGAATGCCGCAACTTATGTTCTGCCTGGTAAACCGATTCAGGGTCGAGTCTTTGACGGCAACCTGCTCATTGACAGCTCCGGCATGGTCTTCGATACATTTTTCTATCTGTCCGATGGTGACCTCACAGTGAATGGGGATCTAACTATCGCCGGTGGAACGTCTACGATCCGCACGGTCTTTGATAACTCGGTAGAAAATCGTAATATCACCATTAACAACCTGATCATCGGAGAAAACGGTTCACCTGATAATTATACGGAGGTTATTTCCGGGTCTGGAACGCTCGATATCAACGGCGATCTGACGATTCATGCCTCTAACGCTTCCGGTGACAATATCCTCACTGCAGGTTCGTCTATGATTCAGGTTTCCGGTAACTGGGATTCATCGTTGGGGACCTTCAATTATAACACCAGCACCGTGGACCTGATGGAGAGCGCAAATCTCAAGACAATTGGCACGCAATACACCCCCCATTTTTATAACCTCAATATGGCGGCAGCCACCAAAACAACTTCACTTCAATCCCATGTCGGAGTTGCTAATAACCTCACTCTTGGCACAGGCACTGTCACCGGTGCTTTTGAGTTAGGCTTGTTTGCCAACAGCGGCACCCCGCTGACAGATACTGGCGCCATAATCAATATCAGCGCGTTCTACTATCGTCCTTCAAATGGAACCGTTACCGTTACGGGCGGTACAAATTATACCTGCCAATTCTGGCTCTGGCCCAGCGGTTCCAATGCTACTTTTAATATTGGAGGACCATTGACCATTAGTAGTGTTCTGCTTGTTGATGTTGAAACAGGAAATTCCGGCGTTACGGTGAACACACAAAATAATGCGATTACTGTAAATCAACTGACATTTGGTGAACCTGGTTGGGCCGGTTCTTCAACGTTTAACTTTGGCAGTTCGACTGTAGATATTGGGAGCGGAGGTCTCAGGGTAGGGAGTAATGGCGGCAGCCATACATTAAACCTCAACAGCGCAAACATAACCAATGAGGGGGTATGGCGTGCAGCATTAGGGACTGGAATACTAAATATCAATCCTGGCACCTCCTCTGTTACTTTTGATGGAGGTAACCAGAACATCATTGGTTCAACAACCTTCAACAACTTTACAAAGGTTGATTCAACCAATGATGCTACAGACGTCATCCTTGGCTTCGACGACACAGCTACACAAACCATCAACGGTACACTCACTCTTGACGGCCTCGATGCCGACGATCGTATCAACTTGGTCTCGCTCAGCCCGGGCAATCAGTGGACCCTCAACCTTGCCGCTACAGCTGTTAAAACGATTGATTTTGTGGATGTGACTGATTCTGATGCCTCAGGGTCCGATGCAACCAAACTTCCGGTAAATCCAGCCAATTCTGTGGACAGCGGTAATAATATCGACTGGTTTGGTACATTCATTTCAGGGACTGTCTACTCAGATGAAGGGACAACCGATGTAGGAGCTGGAGTTACTGTTCGTTTGCTTATAAATGGCGTTAATTCGGGAACGGATGATACTGATGCATCAGGTGTTTACAGCATCTCTGCCAATCCAGGTGTCGGCGATCAGCTGCTTGTTTATATTGATGAAGATGATTTGGACATTACTACAGATGGTACAACTGTCACCGTTTCTGATGGGAAAACCCTTAATGGCTTCGATATCTACTATCAACAAGTTATTACACGCCATGACAATGCTGGTGCATTAACAAACGCTCTTATGAAGACAGCTGTTGAGCCTTACATCGACTCGGAGATTCTCTATTCAGTGGATGGAAGCAATAACCTGACAGCAGTTGCTGGGGCAGAGCTTTTTATCCCCACCGGGCATAGTTTTACACCAGGTGGCAATGTGACTACCCAAGGGCCAGGCGGGAATATTGATCTCAACGGTACGATTACAGCCGGTGCCAATATCTTCACAATTTCTGCAGATTGGGATACTACCGGCGGCACATTTACTTATGATACAAGCACGGTCATCATTGGTACAAATGGCCAGAGCAACACCATCACAACCGATCCGGCTGCTACCTGGACCGGTGCCATATTCTATAACCTGACGATTGCCAATGGCGCTGATATTGATATCAATTCAGGCACAGGAGTCGACAGAATAAAAGTATATGGTTTGTTGACAGTAACCGGAACCCTCACTATACCTGCAGGGCTTACTATGTCCCTTGTCTATCCAAGTAATAATCTTACAATTGATCCAACTGGTGAAATTACCGGAGCTGGTATCTTTGAAAGAGCGGTTGATGATACGCCGACTCACATCGTCAATAACGGCACTATTTCGGTTGATACATTTTTGTATACCATCAGGACCTGGTCGATTGCCCGTCCCATTACAGCAACAACCTATGGAAACCAAGTGACTATCAAAAACTGGGGCAGTATGGACTGGGCATGCTTTTTAGGTAGAGCGCCGGGAGATACTACCAGTGACTTCATAGTTCCGGGAACACTCACCATTTGGCATGACCGAGTCGGTAAAACCCTCTCCTTCGATAATACGGTTGAGAATATTGACATATCTATCGGTGGTGACCTGATCATTGGTGATGTAGGCAACAATACAAGATATGCCTCATTCAACGCTGGTTCGGCAGCCGTCACTGTTGGAGGTAATGTCATCATTGCTGCTACTGATAATCCTGGGACCAATTTTATTGGTGCTGGTAGCTCCACCTGGAATGTTTCTGGCGACTGGATAAATAATGATACCTTCATTGCCGGAACGTCCACCATTGAGCTTAATGGTGGAAACCAGACTATCAGTGGTTCGACAACATTCAATAACCTGACCAAGTCAGAATCGACCAATAACGGATCTGACGTAACACTTACCTTTGATAACACTGCAACTCAAACCATCAATGGAACTTTGACTCTGGACGGTCTGGATGATGACGACCGCATCAACCTGGTATCCGACAGCCCCGGCAATTATTGGGAGATTGTGGTGAGCGCCACGGCTACTAGAGCCATTGACTATGTTGATGTATCCTGGTCCGATGCTTCCGGTTCCGATGCTGCAAAGAAACCCATCAATCCTGCCAATTCACTTGACGGCGGGAATACCATTGACTGGTTCGATTTCCTAGTTGATGCCATGATCAAACTCTCTTCTGAGGGTGACCCCGCCTATATGACCGATAATACATATGAGGCAACTGCTGCGATTCAAGTGAAATCCCAGGGCGTACTCAGCGGTTCCACAGTCTCCTATACACTCAAATTTGAGAATGACAGCGCCTCAACAGACGATCTTGTCATCACCGGCACAGGTGATGGTTCGAACTTTACTATCCAGTATCTGGATGATACAGCCACTGACCGTACAGCAGATGTTACAGGTGCGGGGTATACGATAGCAAGCCTCGGGGCGGGATTGAGCAAAGTCTGGACTTTGAATGTTACCCCGGCCGGCAACCCCACCCCGGTAGTCGGCGGCACTTCTTATGATGTAACTGTTACTGCCACATCGAGCAATGACGGCACTAAGACCGACCAGGTCCAGGGGAGCACCACATCCACCTCAGCCAATATTACTCTTGCGAAGAATGTCGATAAACCCAATGCCAACCCAGGCGATGACCTTACCTATACCACCACAGGCACAAATGCAGTCAGCCTTACGGATGCCTCTAATATAGAGGTAACCGACCAAATCCCGACCAATACCGGATTCAAGGTGGGTACCGCCACATTCAATCCTTTAACTTCCACTTTGACCAGCGGTATTACCTACTCGGACGATAATGGCACCAGCTGGACCTATACGCCGGTAAGCACCGGCTGTTCGGCGCCTGCCGGATACGACAATTGCGTAACAGACGTGAAATGGATCATGACCGGCAATATGCCGACCAATACAAGTTTTTCTGTGGAGATGGTTGTTCGGGTTAAGTGAACTTTTCATCTTATTCCCGCCTGAATAGTATATGCGTTATACATCTATTAAAAAGTTCATCATCCGTCTGTTTGGCTGAGAAGCTGGAAAAGCCGCCGGGTTTCCGGGTGATTCGGGGCGAGACTCCTGGCGCGTTTTGCAAGAGTCAATGCATAATCACGTTTTCCCTGCTTCACTGAAATGACGCCCAGTTTAGCGCAGATAATCCCCTTATCGGTACGGGCGATCGACAGACCATGCTTGAGCACTTCCGCGGCTTCGTTCAGGCGGTTCTGCGCTTCCAGGCAAATGCCGAGATTCAGGTATGCTGAACCGTCTCCGGGTTCTACGGACATAGCCCTGCGGAAATATTCCTCTGCTTTTTCGTGCTTGCCTGACATCCCATATGCCATCCCCATGTTTACAAGCGCCGGGTATGCAAAAGGGGTCAGGCTGAGAGCCTCTTCCATTTCCGCGATGGCTGCCGGCAACTTCTGCTGTTTGACCAGCACTATACCGCGCACCTGGTGAATTTTTGCCAGGTTGGCATTTCTTGTGGTCAAGGCGATATCCGCATGTTTCATTGCCTCGTCAAGCCGATTGAGCTTTTCAAGAGCCGTGGCAAGATTCAAGTGGGCATTGCCGTCTCCCGGGTCAAGCGTGATCGCCCGCCTGAGAGCTTTTTCCGCTTCGGAATACTTCCCTTTTTTTACATAAGCCTCGCCAAGATTAGTATGGGCCCTTGCGAGATCAGGTGATTTGCCGGTAACATCGGTCCAGAAACTGATCTCGCTCTGCCAGGCCGTATTGCGCTGCCAGGTAAAAATCATCAAAATTATTGCTGCAATCCACAGGCCGCCACGCAGAGGGATTCCTCGACTTCCATACTGCTCGTAAACAAAAGCTATAGCGGCCGGAAACAGGAACATTGCCGGAAGATACATCCTGTGCTCGTACATGATTTCAAGGGGGATGAGGCTCGACTCGATGAGGTGATTTCCCAGGAACCAGAAAAGGGCAAAGGAAAGAAGCCGATTCCTGCGGAAAAGCAAAACCACTCCGGCTGCCATAATAAGTATACCTGCAATTGCGGCAATCGTGGTCACTGGATCGAGCAGGCTCTTGAAAACAGTGACATCGTGATTAAGATTGAGCATTGATGGGAGAGGAAGAATCAGGATGGAAAGATATTTGAAAATGACCCGAGGTTCGGTGAGGAGCCGTTGGGCAAGTGTGAAATCACGGATCTCATAATTTCCGAGAATGGAGTTCATCGGGTTCCTGCCCTTGAAATAGAAGATCACGATCAGAAATGAACAGACTGCAAAGACAATTGCAGCAGATGCAAAAAATCTTTTCCGATTGTCTTCATCCCGGCCGTTAAAAAAGAAGAATTCAAAGGCGAATATCATCACTGGGAGCATGACCGCATTTTCCTTGGACAATATGGCTAATATACCGGCAAAACCGCTTGCGGCAAAGAGCAGGATGCGTTTTCGGGCAGAAGGCGTGAAGCGGGCAATGATGTAGAAAAGCATGGAGAGAATGAAAAACAGGGCGGCCATGCTGGTCATCCTCTGCACGATATAGGTCACACCGTTGGTCTGCAATGGATGCACCAGCCAGAGAAATGCTGAAACCTGGGCGATTTCCCTCGGATGGGTAATTTTTTCCTTTATAACCGGAAGTGAGAGGGTTTGCAGAAACAGAAAATAGAGGGAGATACCGCAGGCGATATGGATAAGAATATTCACATAATGATAGCCCTGGACATTGAGACCGTTGAAGTAATAATTAAGAGCAAACGAAAGGTTCGGTAGCAGGCGGCGGTTAGACGGGCTCCTGATTGCGGCTTCTGTTAAAGAGGAAAATGATAGATCTTTGACTTTGATGAAATTGTTTTCAGGAATGTGTGATACGTCATCAAATAGAAACGGTGAATCAAAAGTATTTCCATAACAAAAAAATACGGCAATAACCATGACCACGGGGAAAAAAAGGTGTTTGAGAACACTCTGTCCTTCTGCCCGCGGGATAGTTTTCAATTTCACCATTGCAACTGGAATTCAGTTTATTACATATGGAGTTTCGTAACGGTTTTCATCAAGGGATGATACATCAAATATTTGATATATAACAATAACCGTATCATGCAAAAAACCTCCTGTCAAACTGCCATTTTCATAAGTAATTAGTTATACAAGTTAACAACCACCCTCAAAAGCATAAAAGGACCGAAAATCCCAATACGGGACCAAGATCGAACAGGCCAAAGCCACGACCACATCCACTTCAGCAAATATTTATTTGATAAGGTTGTTGATATACCAACAGCCGATCCGGGCGAGGAACTCACCTATACAACCACAGGGACCAATGCCGCTTCCCTCACGGATGCCCTGACATTATAACGAGGCGACAAAGTGTGATTCGAAATATATAGAATGGTTAAACGCGCTTTGCAAATTCTACAGTCGGAACGAGGTCAAGAATTCCAGCTTTTTCCTTCACCGCTTCACATTTTATCTTTCTGTATCACTATAAACAATCAACAAAACGCATTTTTTGGTGCTTTTTAAAAAATATTTTTTACCTATTTTGTATAAAAAATAGTTCCCCTTTTATTTATTTCTCTAATTTCAACAAGTTGCGAGATTAATTAGAGTATTTTCTTTGTATTAAAAAAGTAAGCTTAAATGTCCGATTTTGTTTTATTTCTATCAGGAAGAAATGGTATAATTAATTAATTGGTTAAAATAAATTTATTAGGAGAAAAAACTACAGAGTAGTAAATCTTTAAATTAAACCGAAACGGCAAAACTCGGGTAACCGGGTGACGCAAAGCTACCTGTCCTGTCTTATGAGGCGGGATCGAGGGGCTGCCGAAGTTTTCTTCAGACTCTGTTTGGAGAAAAAGCCTGTCACCCAATCGGTGACAGGCTTTTTTTGTGGAGAAACTTCAATGGCATCTCGGAGCCATAAAAAATCTTCCCAAGTAACCGCCGGGGAATACACCTCACTCAAGGTGTATTCGTATTTAAAATTAACGGTGAAAAGCCGATATACATTCATTAGGGCGTCTGTGCAATTGCATAGGACGCCCTTTTTTTGTGTTCAACCAGAGCAAACCAACAAAAACAAGCAAGGAGAAGAAGCAGCATGAATCTGAAACGTTCAATAGCAATATCTCTGTTGGCAATCATGGTCGGCATACCGGCAATGGCATATGCGGATGCAAAGCCGAACATCGTTCTCAAACTCAAAGTGGAAAAAGAAATGGTTGTCACTGATGAAGAGGGCAAAACCCGGCTTGAATGGCAACAAACGGAAGATACCAATCCCGGCGATATGCTCAAATATTCAATCCAATACACCAATGAAGGCGATGTCGAAGCAAAGGGTGTTGTTATCAATGATCCGATCCCGCGAGGCACTGTGTATGTTGCCAACAGTGCCACGGGTCAGGATGCGGACATCACCTTCAGCATGGACGGCAAAGCATTCCAAGCACCCCCCATGCTCACATACAAAGTAAGAAATCAAGACGGAACAGAGGAGGAATATGTAGTTACCCCAGACATGTATACCCATATCCGCTGGATATTAACCAAGCCTGTTGCTCCAGGCTCTACCGGCACCCTGGGCTTCAAAGTCAAAGTCAAATAGGCAAACAAACAAAGGAGGGCAATCATGAAATCGTTCAGAAGCAAAAGCAAACAAGGAATCATCTTATTGATGGCTTCGTTCCTTGTCTGTCTGCTTGGTGTAACCACAATGGTCCATGCTTTGGGCACCCCGGCAGGGACTGACATCGACAACCAAGCAACGGTTAACTATCAGGATGCTGGCCTCAATAATTATGTTGCCAACTCCAATACTGTTACCACGACAGTCAATGCGGTTTACAGTGTCGCCCTGGACTCACCCGTTGATAAGAGCTGGGCCGCGGGTAGCAGTGATTACTACTATTATACGGTAACTAACACGAGTAACACGAATGATACTATCACTATGGCTGCAGTATCAGAAGCTACTCTTCCAGACTGGGCAGTTTCTTTAGTTCTCGATGATGGTGTTGGTGTGGGCTCAATTGCAGGCAACGGGATCAAGGAACCAAATGAGGTAACTCCTTATCCTGGACCGGGTGTGAGTTTAGGTCCCGATGCAACTTTAGGCTTTTTTGCCGTGGTAACCATCCCAGGAGGCACCGCCAATGGAACAACGGATGATACTATAACTACTGCAACTGGTACAGGTGGCAACGATCCAGACACTGTAACCAGTACGGCCTCGGCCCCGGCCATTACAATTGTAAAAAGCGTGATAAACGCTAGTGTTGTTGGTCCTGCGGAAACCCATCCCCAAGTAGCAACCAATGCCGATCCAGGTCAGATCCTTGAGTACCGATTAACTGTGACTAACGCTGCTGGAGCAGCAGCAGCAGTCAATATTGTGTTGACGGATAATAACACTCCTTTCACCACTTACAGAACCGGTGAAATGTGGATCGGTGCCGATGACGATAATGCCCCTCTTAATACTGCGCAAGATGACGATGACGCAGGCGGTGTTGCCTGTGTCGCAGATGCTTGCGGTCATGGCAGTGTCGATGGTACCGGGAATGTAACCGCCTACCTCGGCACCGGATCTAATGAGACTGGCGGTGGCGGCACCGGCGGCAGTCTCGCTCCCGGATCAACAGTCTATATCTTCTTCCGAGTCGACGTTGATTAATCAAAGGCAAAGGAAGTAACGACTGATGAGGTAAATCTCATGATAGAAAACCTGGTGTAAAAACCATGTTAATGTTTCTGAACGGCATAAGAAGGCCACCGATAACAACGCTTTTAGCGCTGCTTACGGTGGCCTTTTTGCTTTTTTCAGGAATTTCCATGGCTGCAACATCCGGTGGAACCGTTATCTCCAATACGGCAACCGTTGATTTTGTTGATTTGAGCGGCAGCCAAACCCTTCTTTCCAACCAAACCAACGTAACAGTTAACAGTGTCACCCAAATAACCATCCTGCCCTCCAGGACTGAAGTTCTTCAGGCCGGCGATTTCATCGATATTGTCCATACGGTCACCAATGACGGAAATGTCAATGATACCGTTAATCTTGAAGCAACAGTTCCTGCAGGTTTAAGCGCCGCCTTTTTCGCAGCTGACGGCGTCACTCCACTGACGGACAGCGATTCCGATGGCAGAATCGATACCGGCGTGCTGACAGAATCCACATCCAGGGATATCGTGGTGCGTGTCACTGCCGATATCAGCATGACGCCTGGTTCAGTGCACAATGTGTTGGTCAACGGAACATCTGCTGTTAATCCAACGGTGAACGGAAGTATCACTGATACGTATACAATTCTTCAGGCCCAGTTCTGGGATCCCCTGGTAAAAACAGTGTCCCCGGCAGGGCAGGTAACTCCCGGCACCATCGTCACCTATACCAATACCTTCGGCAACAGCGGAAATATTCCCGCAACCAACATTGTAATCACCGACATCCTTGATGCCAATCTGATCTACATTAGCGGCTCGGCAACAGAACCGGCAGGAATTTCCGGTACCACCATCGTCTATGATCCGGTGGTCAGAACCGTAACCTGGACTATTCCTTCAATCCCGGCCGGCTATGTGGGAACGATTCAATTCCAGTCGCGCATCGATCCTGCAATTCTTTCCGACACTACTGTACAGAACACTATCAGCATGACCAGCGATCAGACCCCGGTTGCCCAGGTATCCAACGCTGTGGCAAATGTAGTGGTTGAGCAGCCGCTGCGGCTGAATAAAAGCGCAAACAGGACAGTGGCTGAAATCGGCGATTATGTTGTTTATTCGGTTACGGTGGAAAATGTCAGCACAACAATGACTGCAAGCTCGGTGATGATTACCGACAATCTGCCCCAGGGTTTTCGCTATCTGGAAGGGAGTTCATTCCTAGACAATACCCTTGTCAGCGATCCCATAGGCGGTACGACATCGCAATGGGCGATCGGCGCTCTGGCTCCGGGAGAAAGTAAAACCCTGAAATACCGCACCATCATTTCCATTGACGCACCGCTTGGTAACGGCACAAACACTGCTGCTGCAACAGGCAGCAGTCCTGGCGGCAATAATTTATTTACTGGGCCGGCACGAGCAACGGTCAAGATCGAGGAAGGTGTACTGAACAGCAGAACCATAATTCTGGGCCGAGTGTTCGTTGACCAGAATCGTGACAAGATGCCTGATGCTGATGAACCGGGCATGGAAGGCGTCCGCCTCTATCTGGAAGACGGCTCGCATGCGATCACCGATGGGGCGGGCAAATATTCATTCGTCGGTATAACCGCCGGAGATCATGTCGTAAAGATTGATAAAAGCACGATCACGGATGGATTTATTTCCGTACCTCATAGTAATGCCTTTGCCGGCGACGGCGGTTCGCAATTCATCACCGCACCCTACGGCGGTCCGGCACGAGGGGATTTCGCCCTTGTATCTCAGGATCCCGATAAAGAACAAAATGAAGCAGAAGATCAGGAAAAGAATTCTAAAAAGAAAAGAAAAGGGCAATTTACCTTTGGAGTAAACAACAATGCTGCACCACTCCCCTGGGAAAAACAGATTTTTTCAATGCCCTCTACACCGGAGATTCTGGAGCCTAAAGATGGAACCGTTCTTGAAAAAAAATGGAGCCATATTGTCATCAGGGTACCGGACTCTGCAGAGTATATCCTCAGAGTGAATGGCATCCCCTTGCTGGAAAGTCAAATCGGCAAGACAATCGAGGAAACAAATAAGAAGATTCGCATAAGTCAGTATGTTGGTGTGAACCTCAATGCCGGTTCTAACATCATCTCTCTGGAAATCCATAAACCGGACGGCAGTCAAGAAGCCCAAGAAGTAGTGGTCATCGTCCCCGGCAATCCTGAGAAGGTAGTTATCAGCCCGGAAAAGGCGGATATCCCGGCTGACGGCAAAACCGTCGTACCCTTTACCATTCACCTGCTTGACCAATGGAACAGAGCCACCACGGGCAAACAAATTCTTACAGTTTTTCTTGAGAAAGGCGAGATTGTTGAAAAGGACCTTGATCCTTCCAGGGAAGGACACCAGATCAGAAGTAATAAAGGCATTGCAAAGTTCAAACTCCGTGCACCTCTCACTAGCGGACAGGAAGATTTCCAGGTGTCTTTGGGCACAAATTTGAACGCAACAGCAGACATCTATTACACAGCAGCCCTCAGAGACTGGATCGTGGTCGGTCTGGGAACCTTGACCGTGGGCAACAGTGATATACAGGGCCGGGTGGAAAAAATCACTGAGGATGACCGGTTTGATGATGAGATCTATCATGATGAAAGACTTGCCTTCTTTGCCAAAGGAAAGATTCTCGGCAAGTATCTTTTGACTGCTGCCTATGACTCCGGCAAAGAAGAGCGTGACGGACTGTTCCAGCAGATCGATCCGGAAAAATATTATCCTATTTATGGCGATGCCAGCGAGGCGGGATATGAGGCTGAATCCCAGAAAAAGCTGTACCTCAAACTGGAGAAAGGACGTTCGTCGGTTCTGGTTGGTGATTTTAATGCTGATTTTTCCGATACGGAACTGAGCAGATATACCAGGGCCTTTAACGGCATCAAGGCGGATATCAATACAGACAGGCAAACCTTGAAAACTTTTGTCAGTGAAACAAACCATACATTTACCAAGGATGAGATCCCCGGGGACGGCACCTCCGGATACTATTTCCTCAGCAAAAAGCCGGTTATTGAGAACAGCGAAAGAATTCATATTGAGGTGCGGGACAGATTCCATTCCGAAAGAATTATATCCTCGGTCGAGAAGACTCGGTATACGGATTACACCATTGATTATGTCACCGGCGCCATCCTGTTTAAAGAACCCGTCGCCTCATTGGACAGCAATCTCAATCCAGTCACCATCGTGGTGGAATATGAGAGCGATGATCCCGGCGACAAATACTATATCTATGGCACCAGAGGGGTGGTCAGGTCGAAAAACGGATCCAACATAGGTGTGAGCGCGGTTGTTGAAGAAAATGCCCTTAAAGACTCGACCTTGTATGGCGCGGACGGTGAATTGAAACTGACTGAAAAGACCTCCATTAAAGGTGAAGTTGCCGCAAGTGACACCCTGGCGAAGGGAAAAGGCAATGCCTGGAAGGTTGAGCTGTCCACCAAGGTCAAAAAACTGCAACTGGACACCTACTACCGCGATGTTGAGGCGGAATTTGAAAATCCCTCCATGACTGGAAACGAGTCAGGCACGGAGAAATACGGCGCAAAGGCAGACTATGATGTAACTGAAAAGACGAGAATTACAGCGGAGAGTTTTGTCCAGGCGGATACGGTCAATGACACCGAGCTGGCCAAGAATTCCATCGGCGTGCAGCAGCAAATTTCCAAAGTCAAAACCGAGGCGGGTTTCCAACATATTGAAGAAAGCAGTGCAACTGATCCTGACAAGAAATCCGATATGGTATATGCCGAAGCAGCAAGCAGCCTTACCAAGAAACTCGGCGCTTCCCTGCGGCGGGAGCAGGCCCTTACCGCAACCACGGTAGAAGATTACCCGACCAGGACGGCTCTCAAGCTTGATTACCGACTCACCGATAAAACCAGAGCGTATCTCACCGAGGAGTATCAAGAAGGTGAAGACAACAGAAACATTACTGTTCTTGGTATGGAGAGTAAGCTCAATGACCATATGGCCCTGTCAACGGGATATCAAATGGAAGACAGCGCGGATGGCTTGAGTCAATTAAATAATGTGGAACTCAATACCAAATGGGGAGGAGACTCTCCTTTAAGCCTGGGCACCAAAACCGGATATCAGTTGGAAAACTCACTTTCAGGAGAGAGAAGCCAGGCAATCCTTGGATTAAATACCGCATATGAAATCCTCAATGGCCTGACCCTCCGTTCCACGGCGGAAATGTTGGAAAACATAGAAAGTGGTGATGGAGGAGACAGGAAAACCTTCACCCTTGGTGCTGAATATCTCAAGAGCGATGAGTATAAGGTGAGCGGCCGATATGAACTGCGGCTGACAGATAGCGATACCACGACTCTGTATTCCATCGGCGGCGCCATCAAATACAGTGACAGCCTCTCTTTCTTAGGCAAGATGTCCCTGTGGAACAGCGATAAGGATACCGGCACCGATATATTGTTTGACAGCTCTCTCGGCTTTGCCTATCGGGCCCTGGGAAAAAAATCGCACTATAATTTGAGTACACTTCGTTACAAGCTTGACAAGAAAGGGAGCACAGCCACCGGGGACGAGGTGAAAAGTCTCATTGCCTCCACAGAATCTTCCTACCGTTTTACTCCGCGCTGGACCCTTACCGGCAAGTATGCCGGCAAATACAGTTGGGAAATTTTGGATGACAAATCCTTCAATTCGTATACTGATCTCCTTATTACCGGTCTGACCTACGATATTACCGATAGATGGGATGTGGGGGTGTTCGGCAAGGTGATGAACCAGTACTCCACCAGGACCCTCTCCACCGGCGGCACCATCAAGGCAGGATATCGGATCTTTAAGAACGCCTACCTGGGCTTAGGATACAACCTGTCAGAGTTGCGAGACCGTGATCTTGAAGGGGAAGATTACCAGAGACAGGGATTCTTCCTCGAGTTCAAATTCAAGTTTGATGAAACATCATTTGATTTCAAACGTAAAACAAGGAAAGAGCCCGAAGTGCCTGTCCTGGCACCAACAGAAATCCCGGCGCCATTGCCGGATCTTACCTCGGTCCCCGAACCGACGAAGCTCTATGCAGTTCTCAATAGTACCTGGGCGGAAGAGTTCGTGAACATTATCGGCAGCCTTGAAATGCCGGCCCTTTACATGAATGGACAGCGGGCCGTTTTGCCTGAAGTGGATATCCAGCTTCAAGACCTTTTCCATGATATCTTGGAGATTAACGGCGCTCTCGTGCAGCCTATGCAATTCAAAATTAAAGCAGTGTCTGCTGCAGAAGTGGATCAATGGAACTGCCTCATCATGACCAATAATGGTGCCGTTTTTCACACCATAACCGGCAAGGATGGACTTCCTGAATCAATCGCCTGGAACGGCCGCACTGAAAACAATGAACCGCTTGAGGGCGGCAATGTGTATCATTATCAGCTCGAGGTTCGATTCAGCGACGGCAGCAAAGCAAGCAGCCCAAGACGTGTGTTTGGGGTGAACCGAATTAATCCGGTTTCGCTAAGACTTTCAGGTGGAGCCTTTGAATTCAACTCCGATATTCTCAGTGTAGAGGCAAAAGATGCGCTTGAAATGCATGCCGAGATTATGCGCGTCTACCCGGAACAAAAGATTGTCATCGAGGGACACAGTGATTCGGTCGGCTCTGCAGAGGCCAATTTGGAGGTTTCCAAGCGAAGGAGCGAAGCTGCCCAGACATTCATGGTCAGTGATGAAAATATCCCGTCAACACGCATTATTACCCGTTGGTTCGGTGAGGAAAGGCCCATAACAAGCAATGCACTTCCTGAGGGCAGAGCCTTGAACCGACGCATTGAGGTGAAGGGTGAATATGAGGAGATTATCAGAACTGATATCCGCGAACTTTACAGAGCCACCCCGCAAGTAAAGATCAATGGTACTTTCCTGGATGTTGACGATCATGGCCGATTTGCCGGCACTCTGTCTGCTGCCGGTGAGACAATGACAGTCTATATGGCCGACTCTCAAGGTAAGTCCATACAGACTTCGGTCCAGGTGCCCGATTTGCAGATTGTAAATCTTGAAGAAGAGACAAAGCTGCCATGGGGCGCCACCAGCAAGAAATTCCGTTTCACTCATACCGATATCGCTTCGGCAGATCAAGATGATGAGGTCATGGTATACAGGCTTTCAGGTAAAACCGCACCTGGAAACAGGGTGGAAGTGGACAAAATAGAGATCGAGGTCGATGCTGACGGCAGTTTTGTTGCGGATCTGAAACTTAAGAAGGGAAAAAACCTTTTTGGAGTGGTAGTCGAAAACCACTCTGGTTGCAGGCGCCTTTCCCACCTGCAGGTCAATCTGTCACTGGATGAGGAAAAACTGCTGGCGCGCGCGCGCGAGAAATAGGAGAAACGGGGTGAGTAAACCGTTTGGTGATAGGACAAAAGGAAACGAGTGAGAAAAGAGAACATGTTAGGAAATGGCAAAAAGAAACAGGCTGAAAGCAGCATAAAAAAAAGGCTGAAATCCATTTCCGCCCGGATGATGGAGATTATTGTCACGCTGTTGCTTGTCCTCCTCTTTTTCAGTGGCTTTTTGGGGCTGCTCAATATGTTTTTCCCGACCGGCACCTCCTTTAAGCAGTTAATCGGGCGCCAAGCGAGTCATGAGCGTGAGATGTTGCAAGGCCCGACTTTGCCTTTGCCGGAGTTGGGCATAAGTAGTGAAGAAGTCGAGTACGAAGATATGACCGCTTTTCTGAGTAAAACATGGAACAAGGTGAAAAGTAAGCGTTCCTTTTCCATTGCCTGGGGTCCTGCTGAAACCGGTATGGAGCTTTATGACAAAGATGCTGTGCAGACTTTTGGATCTTCCAGAGCACAAATAACCTTTGATGAAGATAATTATCTCTCCATGGGCAGCAACTCACTGGTGATCATCAAACGGCTGGAAAAGGACCCGGTTTTTAACAACCGCCGCTCTTTCATGGTAATGATGGAAGGTGAACTCAGCGGAAAAATCTCCGCGAAAAACCAGAAGGCGGTCCAGATGGAAATCACCATGCCGGATGCGGTGGCGCGCTTTAAGCCCAGTAAGGGAAAAGGCAAAGAGGCAGAGTTCAAGATTTCGGTCGATCCTGGAAAGTCTTCCAATGTTGTTGTCTATGGTGGCACCGCAGAAGTTATCGCCCAAGGAAAGACAGTCACCGTTAAGGCAAATCATGGCGTACGGATTCTTCCCGGTGACGCACCACACCCGATAATTGTATTGCCTCCTCCTCCTAAACCAATTTCCCCGAGCAAAAAAAGTGTAATGGCCTACCGTAACGTGCCCCCGGCAGTACACTTTTCCTGGTCAGCTCCGCCAGAGATTCAAGAATTCAGATTTACACTGGCGAGAACCCCGGATTTTAGCGAAATAATGGCTGATGAAATTGTCAGCCAACCGGGATTTTCACATGGCAATTTGAAGAATGGCACCTATTACTGGCGGGTGAGCAGCCTCCGCCTGGGATGCGAAGGAAAGCAGAGCCCTGTGAAGGAAGTGAAGATGGTTCAAGATAGTGAACCGCCTTTACTGCAGGTTGATCTGCCCGGGGAAACGGTTAATCAAGACCTCCTTTTAGTAAAAGGAGAGACTGAGCCCGGCGCTCAGGTTTTTGTAAGCCAGGAAAAGATCACTCCCTCTGCAGGCGGTTCCTTTTCTCTAGAGCTGCCATTACGGTTGGGTTTGAACAATATCACTGTGGAAGCAATGGACCAGGCAGGAAACGTTTCATATGAGAGTTACATTGTCCAAAGACAATTTTAAATTAAAGGAAGTTCATCATGTTACGAAGATTCAGGATACCCATTCGCTTTAAAATTCTCGTCACCCAGTTGTTTGCGGTAACCGTTGTTTTGGGACTCATCACCTACACTATGGCCAAGGTGTTTCATACTGATAAAACAGCCTATATCCATGACCTTATTTCGGTAATGGCCGTCCATACCGCGGAGGAAGCCGATTCACACCTGATGGGATATCGCGAAAGCCTGCAGGTATTCTATCAAATCATGGTTGATGATGAACTTACCCCGCAGCATAAGGAGGAGATACTGAAGAAGCTGTTTGAGGATTTTCGCGAATTCGTCATGGTTACTCTGTATGTGGACAAAGAGGAGAAGGGATCAATATATGATGCAATCACCCTGAAATCGACAGGAGTATCAAGGCAAGACCTCGTAACTTTCCGGCGCCAAAATCCTTTACCCATGGACCGCATCATAGAAGGTAAGATTTTTGTTGAAAATTCAACAGTTGCAGAGAGTCTTCCCACAATAACAATAGCGATGCCTATGCCCTCATTCAATGGCGGTAAAAATGCTGTGGCTGCCGGAGTAATCCGGCTTGATAAGCTGCTCCGCCTAGCCCGTAGTTCCCAGGTCTTTGATACGTATCTGGTGGACAACCAAGGAGTACTGTTGGTCCATGATGATCCTCGCAATGTCGCCCTGCGCAACAAGGTTGATTGGCTTTCAAGTTTGCAAGGGGTCGCCGGCGGGCAGAGCCTGGGAGGCAGTATGGAATACAGCAATAATGGAGTTTTAATGGTGGGCGGCTTTGCGCCGGTTGCAATTGGTGACTTGCTTGTCGGAGTCCAGATCCCCAAAAAAGCGGCCTATCTGACTGCCAGGGAACTGCTCAAAACTTTGGTAGGAGTTTCACTGATCCTGCTCCTTTCTTCCGCCCTTTTGAGCCTTTTTTGGTCTCGGCGGATAACCCGGCCCATAGAGCAGCTTTCCGATGCAACCAAGATGATGGCCCGGGGGATTTTCGATATCCATGTAGAACCATCTTCCAAGGATGAAATAGGGGAGTTGTCAGAATCGTTTAACCGGATGGCCACGGAACTGCAGGATGCGCAGGCCGCCCTCATCCATTCGGAAAAGATGGCCGCCTTCGGTCAATTGGGAGCCGGTATAGCCCATGAGGTGAAAAATCCGCTGTTCGGCATCCTGGGCCTGGCCCAGATCTCTTTGCGAAAAGCTGAAAAAGATACCCTTGTCCATAAAAACCTCGCGCTCATAGAAAAAGAGTGCCGCCGCTGCAAGGAGATTATTGAGAATCTCTTGAAGTTCGCCAGACAGGAGAAGGTGGCCTTTGATGCCCTTGATATCAATACCGTGGTAGAAGACGCGGCAGCAATTGTCCACCATCAATTAGGAACCCACCAAGTTAAGCTGAAAAAGGAACTTGGACACGATCTTCCGGAAATCACCGGAAATGCCAACCAGGTCCAACAGGTCTTGTTGAATCTGGTAATCAATGCCCAGCAGGCCATGAAAGGGCAGCCCGGCCAAGTGACCCTCAGTACCCGGTGTATTGATGCTGATCTCGTCGAGATACGGGTCAGCGATGATGGCCCTGGTATACCTAAGGATATACAAAAAAAGATATTTGATCCCTTCTTTACAACCAAATCTGCTGGAAGCGGTACAGGGCTTGGTCTCTCGGTAACCTACGGCATCATCAAAGATCACCAAGGCGAGGTTACGGTTGAGAGTGATACTGGTCAGGGCACCACGTTTATTATCAAGTTTCCCGTAAAAAAAGCGGTTGAAGATAATTCTTTAAAAGCTCAACAGCATGCCATTGCTCAAGAGAACTAGACTGGGAGTAGGATAATGGAAGAATTCAACAGCGAAACGAAAATTTCCATCCTGATTGTTGATGATGATTTAGGCCTGCGGGCGGTAACTTCACAGGTCCTGCAAGAGGCCGGGCATGAGGTGGTGGAGGCTGCAAGTGCTGAAGAAGCTCTTGACCTCTTTAAAAAGTCACTGTTTTATCTTGTCTTTACAGACATAGTCATGGAAGAAATGGATGGCCTGGAGCTTTTAGGTGAAATAAAGCGGATTCAGCCTGAAACCGAAGTGGTCATCATGACCAGCTTTGCCACCCAGGAGAGGGCGCTTGCCGCCCTGCGGCTTGGCGCCTATGATTTTATTCTGAAGCCCTTTGAGGATCCTGATCTGATAGAAGCGATAGCCAATCGGGCCTTGGAAAAAATTAGACTTCATCATGAAAACCAGCTGCTTGTTGAAGAACTCAAAGGAAAGAATGAAACCCTGAAGCAGATAAACACCCAGCTCGAAGAAGATATTGTTAAACGAAAGATATTGGAAAACGCTCTCCGGTTTAGCGAGGCAAAATATCGATCATTCGTGCAAAATTTCCATGGGATTGCTTTCAGGTGGGACTTGCAGTCTGAACCGGTATTTTTACATGGTGCGCTGGAGGAGATTACAACTTACAAGGAAGAAGCATTTATGTCCGGCAATCCCCACTGGCACGATGTGGTTCATCCGGATGATCGGGATAGAGTATTGCAAGCGAGAAAAAAAGTTATCAGTGAGGAAAACAGTTCAGACATCTTGGAATACCGGATCCTGAGGCAAGACGGAAAGATTCGTTGGCTCAAAGAGTTCATCCAGAACTATGTAGATGAAGCAGATAAAAAAGCATTGGTACAGGGAGTAATTCATGACATTACGCAGAATAAATTGGATGAGCGGGAGATCCAACGATTAGCCTATTATGATAACCTCACCAGCCTTCCTAACAGAACACTTTTTAATGATCGTCTGAGCCAGGCTATAGCTCTTGCTAAACGGGAAGAGCGTGATGCCGCTTTACTGTGCATCGATCTTGATCATTTCAAGAAAGTAAACGATTCTCTTGGACACACTGTCGGTGATTTGCTCATTGAAGCGGTTGCCAAGCGTCTCCAAAACAATATCCGTAAAAGTGATACAGTGGCAAGATTAAGCGGCGATGAGTTTGCCATGCTCTTGACAACGAACAAAGACCAGTTTCAGATGGAAGCTGTCGCCAGGAAAATACTCAAACTGTTTAACGAGCCCTTTTCTATTGACGGCCAAGATGTTTTTATTACAGCAAGCATTGGTATGGCCCTCTTTCCCGCTGACGGCATGAACGTGAGCACCCTGTTGAGAAATGCCGATACCGCGCTCTACGAGGCCAAGAAAGCGGGAAGGAAAAACTTCCAGCTTTTCTCATCAGAAATGAAGCAAAAGGCCATAACGCGTCGGGACATGGCGGTCAACTTACGACGGGCTTTCAAGGAGGAAGAATTTTTCCTGGTGTATCAGCCTAAACTTGATGGGCCAACGTGTACTATGGTTGGGATGGAGGCCCTTTTGCGCTGGCGTAATCCAGAAGGTGAAATGATTCCACCAGATCAGTTTATCCCGGTGGCAGAGGAAATCGGCCTGATCCAACCTCTTGGCGAATGGGTGCTGCGCACTGCCTGCAAACAGAATGTGACCTTGCAGCAGAATGGATATCCGCCCCTGCAGATAGCGGTTAATATGTCTGTCCATCAGCTCAAACAGCATGATTTTGTGGAAATGGTTGAAGCCATCCTTAAGGAAACCACCATGGATCCCCGTTTGTTGGAACTGGAGCTGACGGAAAGCGTTCTAATGGAAGTAACCGAATACTCGAAGGAAAGTCTCAACCAACTGAAGAGCCTTGGCGTTCATCTGGCAATTGATGATTTTGGCACTGGATTCTCATCGTTAAGCTATCTGAAGCATTTTCCATTTAACCGAATTAAGATTGATCGTTCTTTTCTGCGGGACGTCGATTCCAATTCACATGATGCTTCTATCATTGAAAACATAATAACCATGGCTCACAGCCTTGATCTGCAGGTAACTGCCGAAGGGGTGGAAACCAATGCACAGCTTGAGTTTCTAACCTCCCGCAAATGTGATGAAGTACAAGGGTATTTTTTAAGCCGGCCATTAACAGTAGAGGATTTGCTGGAATATATCCAAGAGAGCCTGGCAGGGAAAGAGGCTCCGGAAGCGCTTGGTACCTGCATGTTTGCCAACTAGTGCCTGTCCATAAATGGATTTTTTGTCCGATATCTTTGTCGCTCGGTTTTTTGAAATGCTCATGTACGCCTAATACACTGCGCTTTTAAAATTTTCTCGCTTCGCGATCTCGAACAAAACGCTCATTTATGGACGGACACCAACTAACCAGTAGCCATCCGGAAAGTCGAAGATTTTAAGAATGTTGCTGCATGGTATTTCCAATCTTGAAATTGATTTTCTGATTGGTTTTACATTGTTATCTGATTACCATCATTTCTCAGCTACCTAAACAATACAAAGCATAACCTTTTGATTTTTGCTGTGTCTGTCATTTCGAACGAAGGTGAGAAATCTATTCCTGGGGCAATAAGATTTCTCGCTGTGCTCGAAATGACAAGGAATCCTAAAGCGCGAATAAAAAAATAGCAGAGCTTTAGTGGTAATCAGGTTACTAATTGTTCAAAATTTCAACAGATAGTTGAAAAATACTCTCTGACATGCCAAAATATATGTTATTTCTAAAATTTTAAAACAGGTGAAGGAATCTTCCATGGAGACAATGGAAAATAGCAAGCGTATTTTAGTGGTGGATGACAATGAAGCCCTGCGGGTTGTTTTATCACAGACTTTGGCGGGAGAAGGCCATGACGTAGTAGAGGCGGCCAGTGGCGAGCAGGCTTTGGATGTTTTCAAAGAGACTTCCTTTGACGTTGTTTTCACCGATATCGTGATGGAGGAAATGAGCGGTATTGAACTTCTCCAGGAAATAAAAAAAATCCATTCCGACACCCAGGTTATCGTGGTAACGAGTTATGCCTCGCTCGATACGGCTGTCAATGCGCTCCGTTCAGGTGCTTATGATTATATTTCTAAACCTTTTGAAGACCCTGATTTGATCACAGCAGTAGCCAACAGGGCAATCGACAAACTCAATCTGATAGATGAAAACAAGAAACTTGTTGAGGAACTCAAGGAAAAGAATCTGCAACTTGAAGAGGCTAACATTCTTCTGAAAGAGCAGGTAGTCCGAGATGGACTAACAGGGTTATACAACCATCGTTTCTTTCAAGAGCACATGGCAACGGAAGTACAACTTTCTCTCAGGCATAACAGGACTTTTGCTCTTCTTTTCCTGGATGTGGATTATTTTAAAAAATATAATGACACCCATGGGCATCTGGCAGGTGATAAATTGCTTCGCTCACTTGGAGAGGTTATTTGCGGGCGTCTGCGGAAATCAGATTTTACTGCCCGGTACGGTGGTGAAGAATTTGTAGTTGTACTGCCGGAAACCGAGAAGGATCATGCCCTTTATGTAGCCGAAGATATCTGCCGCATCATAGCGGAGCATCCTTTCCCGGGGCGGGAAACACAGCCCATGAAAAAAGTCACCATAAGCATCGGGGTGGCTGCCTTTCCCATTGATGCCCAAGACAAATCAAGCCTCCTGGCCTATGCCGACATGGCATTGTATAACGCGAAAAATAAAGGCCGCAATCAGGTTTGCCTTTATGCTCCGTAAGGAATTCACATCAAAAACAAGAACCCACTTGAATTTCCTTGGTCATAAAGTGATACCATGTCCATGTAAATTTTAACTTTGTTGCTGTCGTCGGCTTCCTCGATCAGCCGTGGCGGACCATCAGGTTCGTCTCCTTAAGGGCCTCCTTGCCTCTTTGCCTACAAAATGGCATCAAGGATTATGGAATAATTTCTTTAAACTCGACCTCTCCTGTGTCGTTACTACGCGACGGTGTCGTATCCATTGATGAGGACGGAGATGATGAAAAGGAGGGTGAGCGAGCAGGTGAAGCGGTTCTTCCTCTGCTGAACGAGTCATTGATCCGAAAAAGCACTGCCAGGTTAACAAAAAACAGATGCTCCTGCACTTCATAATCAAAACTACTCCCACCGCCCGAATTATCTTCACCATCACCCTGACGATAAGTAAAAAGGTACCCGCCCTTCAGGCCAAGGGTCAGCGAACGGCCAATATTGAAATTCATGCCCACAACAGGTCCGAGACCAACTCCGTATAATGTTATATCCCAATTTGGGTTGATATCTATTTCTCCGGATAAATAACTCAACTGCAACTCAGGCCCAAGCCATAATCGCAGGTTCCTGTTGCGCATAACAGCAAATCCAAAATCCTGGTTAAGCACAAAACCTTCCAATTCTATTGGAGAAGCCCCATTCTCATGTTCAACCATTTGATAGCCAAGGTTCACGCGGTAATTGAAGAGCCTGTCCATGGCCAGGTTGGTATCCATAACAAAACCAAATTCCTTAATGACTGAATCTAAGTCTACTTCAGTGGTGCCTCCTGCAGATTCTGCTTCATATTCGGCAGTTCCCCCGCCGATTGAAGCGTAACCACCCAATCCAAACGCGTGCGCCTGGCCTGGAAAAGAACCGGCTGCCAGGAGAAAGGCCGAAAGAAGTATTGTCACGGAATGCATAAAGCCAAATTTTTTCAGTACAATTTTCATATTCCACTCCAGATTACTTTTAGTGCATAAAGTTCGTCATATGACGCGAGCCCGTTAAAGACATGGCAATATGAAATTATATCAAAAAATAGTGATACATATCAAATAAATGAAGAGATTTGGACGCTTGTGATAGAGTCATCGCTTGATGAGGGATTCAAGATGGCTATCCTGGTAACCTTTTACAACCACTGACATTTATCTGGTACAAAGGCATCACCACTTGTGGTTTTGCGATGAAAGAAAAAAGGATCCGGCTGAAAGGAGAGGAAACGCTTTTTCGCAGGAGCAATCTTAATAGAGTTAAAGCTTTCTAAAGACCGATGTTGTATCTATTGATCTGATCGTCCAAGATTCCAGCATGTGGTTCTTTTTGAAGGAGCTCTTCCCAGAATTCTTTGCCGTGGTTTTTGAATTTGGTGTGGATCAACTCATGGAGGATCACAAAATCCATTAATTCTTCAGGGAGAAGAAGCAAGCGAATATTCAAATTAATGTTGTTTTTGGTGGAGCAACTGCCCCACCTTGTTTTCTGGTTGCGGATAAAGACCCGGTTATAGCTGTAACCGAATTTCTCTGCTAAAAAATCCAATCTGCCTATCAGAATTTCCCGCGCCTTTTTGCGGTCAATTTCAATATTGTCATTAGAGACAAGTATATAATTCTTTTCTAACCTTTTTATTCTGGCAATGTGTTTTTGTATCCAATGAACCTTGGAATGCACGGTATGTTCTGCGATTGTGAACGACACACCCTGCGGCACAGCCACCCTCACCCCTTTAAAGGGCTTTACCGAGATATTCAGATATTTTGCCCGCCTGCTTCTTTCAAAGAGCACCGGGCCGACTCCTCGTATGTTGATAATGCTCGCTTTTGTCATGGTGAAAATATCTGCAACAGAAAGTTGTCATAATATCAATATGTTAAATATTATAGTATCCACAATGGCTTAAAATGTCTACTAAAGAAATGTATTATAGTATTCGAGGAAGATAGCAGTTTGAAAGGGGTATTGTTTTGCCAAATGTTCTATTTGTACAGGGGCTTATTAGATGAATGGTTTTGCGGCAACTCTCTGCAATCTGTTTGATTTTTATAAACAATTCCTTGAACAAGACATGGAAAATGAGTATCCTTTTTCAGTAAAGTGTCTGGTACATAAGTAGAGACTTGCGAAAAAATAGGAAAACACAATCTAAAATTCTCAAAGCCATTCATAAGTTGTATCGTGCCCGGTAAATTTTCTTATAAACATAAGAGCCGTCTGAAAATATATGATGCTCCATCAGGTTGAAAAAATAGGCGAATCCACCCTCTATTATCTTCAGGACCTTGGGCGGATGGGCATTTTTTTGTTCCATTCCATGGCCGGGATTTTCAAAAGACCATTTCGCTTTTCCGAGTTTATTAAACAGATCAGGGTCATCGGCGGCAACTCTTTTCCGGTCATCTTTTTTACTGCCGCTTTCACCGGTTTGGTTCTGGGGCTGCAGGGATACTATACTCTTCGTAAATTTGGCTCGGAAAGCGCCTTGGGTTCTGCTGTAGCTCTTAGCCTTATCAGAGAATTGGGGCCGGTTCTGACCGCACTTATGGTCACCGGCAGGGCTGGGTCGGCAATGTGCGCTGAAATTGGCATAATGCGTATTTCCGAGCAGATTGACGCCTTGGAATGTATGGCCATAGATCCCTATCGCTATCTGATAAGTCCGAAAGTTCTCGCCACCATTGTATCTATTCCCGTTCTTGCCCAAATATTCAATCTTGTCGGTATATACGGAGGGTATGTCGTTGGTGTTTACCTGCTTGACGTCAATCCGGGGGCTTATTTTTCCAGTATGGAGCTCAGCGTGGTCAATAGAGATATTAACCTCGGCATTGTCAAGTCCTTCGTTTTCGCCCTCATCATCGTGTGGGTATGCACCGGCAGGGGCTATTTTGTCCATAAGATCCGCAACGCAGGATATGGTGCGGAATCAGTCAGCCGGGTGACCACCCAGGCTGTTGTCCTGTCCTCCATTTCCGTCCTGGTTTGGGACTATCTCATCACCGCTATGATGTTATGAATGAGTCCATTATTCAATTAATAGACGTGGTCAAAACATTCGGAGATCAACGGGTGTTGGAGGGCGTCTCTTTTGACATCCCCACTGGCAAAACCACGGTCATCGCCGGAGCAAGCGGTCAGGGAAAAAGCGTGATTTTGAAGCTTATCCTTGGCCTGCTATCACCCGATGCCGGCCGGATTTTTGTGGATGGCAAGGACATTACCCGGATGCGGCGCAAGGAATTTAACGGGATACGAACGAATTTCGGTGTTCTCTTTCAGGGAGCGGCCCTGCTGGATTCTCTCACTGTTTTTGCTAATGTTGCCCTGCCCCTTGAAGAGAGAACCAGGCTCAGCCATGAGGAAATTTCCGCTAAAGTAATTGAGATGCTTGAAAGGGTTGGACTGCAAGGTCATGAAAGTAAGTTTCCGGCCCAGCTCAGCGGCGGTATGAAGAAAAGGGTCGGACTTGCCCGGGCCCTCATGCTTGAGCCCAAGATCATGCTTTTTGACGAACCCACAACAGGGCTTGATCCTGAAAAATCCATGGATATTTACCGGCTTTTTTATCAAACCCAGCAGCAATTCGGCTATACTTCCGTCATTGTCAGTCATGATATCCCAAAGATTTTTAATCTAGCGGATCAGGTTATTATTTTAAATATGGGGAAGGTTCTTATTTTTAAAGGTGCGAAGGATATTCAAGGCTCAGGTGCTCCGAGCATTCAAGCCTTGGTCGATAAAACAATGGGAAATATATACCACAGCAATGAATTGGAATAACAACCATGAAGAAAACGAACATTGATATCGTTGTCGGCCTGTTTTTAATCGGAGGACTGCTTTCTTTTATTTACATGTCTCTGCAGTTGGGGGAATTTTCCGTATTTGCCATGGAAAAGAACTACACCATCAATGCCGAGTTTGATAGTGTGTCGGGGTTAAAGAAAGGAGCTGTGGTGGAAATTGCCGGCGTCAACGTGGGGAAGGTGTTTGATATTACCCTTTCCGCCGATGACCGCGCCAATGTTGTTATGCTGGTGGCAAAGGAAGTGCGAATAACGGATGATGCTATTGCCTCCATTAAAACACATGGAATAATAGGAGATAAATATATTAAGATAGTTCAAGGCGGGTCTGACGAGTTCCTTGCGGATAATGATCTGATGTTCGAGACGGAATCGGCATTGGATCTTGAATCGTTGGTTAGTAAATTTATCTTCGGCAAGGTTAAATAAAAATTTGTTTGCTGAAATACAGAAAAGCTCTTTTTCCCTCAATTCCCGCCGTTTTCTGGAACTCTGTGTTCTCCTGATGATGGCGGCGATGCTGTCTGGAGAGTGTGCTGCTAAGGAAAGCATTATTGATGGCATCGATGAACAGCCGGAAGAAGAACAGCTTTCTGAAGAGGAGAGGTGGCTGCTCGATGAGGAGGATTTAGACGATATTGAGGATGGGGATATTGTCATCTCAGATCCTTTGGAACCGGTAAACCGCGTATTCTTTCAATTCAATGACAAACTCTATTTCTGGTTATTAAAACCTATGGCAAGAGGGTATGCATTTGTCATCCCGGAAGATTTACGCGTTTCCGTTCGCAATTTTTTTACAAATCTTGAATTTCCAGTGAGGGGGGTGAATACTCTTCTGCAAGCAAAGTGGAAAGCGTCGAGTATTGAACTGGCACGTTTTTTGATCAATTCAACTCTCGGGGTGGCAGGGCTTTTTGATCCTGCAAAACTAAACTTTAGTCTTGACGCCCCTTCTGAAGAAGACTCCGGGCAAACTCTCGGGGTCTATGGAGTTGGAGATAGTATTTATCTTTACTGGCCATTCTTCGGGCCCTCCAATATCAGGGATTCGTTTGGCAGGGGTGGCGATTACTTCCTGAAGCCTCTTACCTATCTTACATGGTCTGATACAGATGCTGTGTATGGTTTTTTTGCAGGGGAAACTGTAAATAACACTTCCCTGAAAATTGGTGACTATGAACAGTTAAAAGAAATTTCCATTGATCCTTATGTGGCGCTCCGGGATGCCTATCTGCAGAACCGGCAGAGTAAGATTAAGGAGTAGTGATTTTGAGGAATAAAATGAGACTTTCAAAAAGTACGGTAAAGAAGTTTGTAATTGGTTGTTTGGCAATTTTTGCAGCAGGATTCTTGTGTTCCGAGGTAGTGATGTCTGCCGAGCCTACTGATCAGGTAAAATCCACGGTTGATCAGATCCTTTCTCTGCTAAGAGATGAGAGCCTTTCTGTTCCCGGCAAACGAGAAGAAAGACGAAAACGTATTATGGAGATTGTGCATCAACGTTTTGACTTTTATGAAATGTCGCAACGTTCTCTGGCAAAACATTGGAAGAAAATTTCCGAGAAAGATAAGGAGCGTTTTGTAAGTTTATTTACCCGGCTTCTTGAAAATACCTATATAGGTAAAGTGGAAAATTATTCCGGTGAAGAAATCGTTTTTCAGAAAGAACTGGTAAAAAAGAACAAGGCTATTGTTAACAGCGCCTTTATAAAGAATGACATTGAAACCCCCATTTTATACAGGCTTAAGAAAAAGAAGCAGCAGTGGATGGTTTATGATGTCGTGATTGAAGGAGTAAGCCTGGTCAGGAACTACAGGACGCAATTTGATCAGATTATGAATAAGGAAGGATTTGAATTTTTGCTCAAGAAACTGGAAGAGAAGAACGAAAAAGGTGAAAGTGCTGGATAAGGTCATGAGCTCAGAAAAACAAGGATCAGCCTGTGAACAGTTTCCCCGGCAGAGCATCAAAGCAGTATTCAAGTTTCTCTCTGAAGAAGAGATATCAACGCTTTGTCCCTATACCACGCTTCAGACATGGCCGGCAGAGGCTGTAATCATGAAAGAAGGCGAGCCTGGGGATTTTATGGGATTTCTGCTAAGCGGTAAACTTTCGGTGAGGAAGGAGACGTCTTTTCCAGGCAAAGAAGTCCTTATGGCGATTCTTGAAAAGGGCTCTCTTGTGGGTGAGGCTTCAATTGTTAATCCTTCCCACCGTAATGCCACGGTAGTAGCATTGGAGAAGAGCGATCTCTTGATCCTTACCTTTGAAAATATGGCAAAACTTATCGAAGCAAATCCATCTTTGGCAGTCAAACTGTTGCAGCGGATTATTCATGTTGTGAGCCTTAGATTCAGCAAGACGGTGGAACGGTTGTCCAAGCTGCTGGAGCCATTTTAAGTCCTATCTTGTTTTACTAAATGTCGTAAGAATACTGTTCAGAACTCGGCTCAACAGTGAATGTGTTCCCATGTTTTATTGTCTCAGTTAAGGTAAATACCCCTGCCTTTCAGGCAGGCAGCTTTAGCTCGTATTTGTTATATCCGTGCTCGTGTGCGTAATCGTAATCGATTTTCCTTGTATTCATAATCAAACACGTAATGCTTCCTTTACGATTACGATTACGAGCACGAGCACGAGCACGAGTACGAGCATGATACAAACGGGTCTATTTGATCCGTATCCGGATTTTCAATTCTTTTTATTCAAAACCCACCGTCTTTAGACGGAGGTTGTTGAGTGAATAGAATATCCGCCGGGAAAAAAAGGGTATATAGGATATCCGGTGGTGAAATGTCTTGACATTACATTATCATTTCTTATATTTCATCGGTTTAATGTTTTTTGGTTTCCCTTGCTAAGGGGGCGGTTTTTTTGCGGATTACATTTGATGAAATCCCGGACAGCGGGTTGAGAGTGAACATCACGGACCAATCTTGGTTCCCTGATCGTGAAATTAACCATTCCGGGCCAGTCACTGCCAGCCTTTTTCTTGAAAGGATCGGCATCAGAAGAGTTTTGGCCACCGGGCGCATCGAAACACAGATTTTTTTTAACTGTGATCGATGTCTCGAAGAAACCATACAACCATTTGGATTTGATTTTCAGACGGATCTGGAAGCCAATGAAAAAGGCGGAGCGCCAGTAATCGAAAAAGACCATTCCTGCAAGGAAAATGAGATGGATGTCATCTACATCGATGAGCCTGCCGTCGAGGTTTTCGATATGCTGGAACAGCAGGTTATCCTGGCCATGCCTCGGAAGAGATTATGTTCTGAGGGTTGCAAGGGTCTTTGCGGCACATGTGGAAAAAATCGCAACGTTGAAGAATGCCGGTGCACAGGGGAAAATAAGTATTCGCCTTTCAGTGCTCTTGAGAAATTGAAACAGTAACTACGCAAAATTGCTAACTACAGCAATTTTGTATTAAACGCGACTTCGTCGCTATAAATTTTCAACTGGGCCTGTGGCTAACGTCACAAGCTAATTTAATAAGACAAAAATCAACATCGACAATTTTTTTGTTATATTTAGGCGCAGGGCGCCTGTTTGAAATTAATCGGCATACAAACTTTATCCCGACTTTGTTCTGGACCAGCTTTGTAAAGCAACCAGAATAGAGTCAGGAAATACAATATGGACCAATGGAGGAAATAATGGCTTTACCAAAAAGAAGACATTCCCGTTCAAGAACGAGAAAAAGACGGGCGCATGACGGACTGTCTGCCCCAAATGTAACGGCCTGCTCGGAATGCGGTGAACCCAAATTGCCACACCGTTTATGTTCCGGGTGCGGTTCGTACAAGGGCCGTTCCATAGTGAATCTCAACGAGGACGAATTAGAGTAAATAATGATGGTTAGAGTTGCCCTGGACGCCATGGGTGGTGACAGAGGCCCGGATGAGCTGGTCTCTGGGGCTGTTCAAGCCGTCAATGAAATGGATATCGAAGTGATCCTTCTGGGTGATGAGGGATTACTCTGGAAGGCCCTTGAAAAGCAGACAAGGGCGACAGACAGAATAGAAGTAGTACATGCTCCGGAAGTTATAACCATGGATGAATCCCCGGTTGAAGGAGTCAGAAGAAAGAAGAATTCATCCATTGTCCAGGCTTTTCATTTGCATAAAACCGGCCGGGTAGGAGCGGTTGTGAGCGCCGGAAACTCCGGGGCAACCATGACAGCGGCCATCAAGTTTCTGGGCCGGTTGAAGAATATCTCCCGCCCCGGCATTGCCAGCGTGTTTCCGACCCTTAAAGGGCCGGTCGTTATGATGGATGTTGGAGCCAATGTAGATTGCCGGCCTCAGCATCTTTTTCAGTTTGGCATCATGGCGGCAGCCTTTTCCCAAGTACTGTTCGGCACTGAAAAACCACGCATCGGACTATTGAGTATCGGTGAGGAAGGGGGCAAGGGCAATGTCGTTGTCCGTAAAACCCATGAATACTTGCAGAAGAGTTCGCTGAATTTCATTGGTAATGTTGAGGGAAGGGACACCTTTCAGGGACATGTTGATGTTATTGTCTGTGATGGCTTCGTCGGCAATGTCTGCCTGAAATTGAGTGAAGGCTTGGCAGAGGCGGTGGTTGCCATGTTGCAGGAGGAGATCAAGAAATCGGTTATGGCGATGACCGGTTACCTTCTTGCAAAAGGTGCATTTGATGTGCTCAAAAAACGTATCGATTATGCGGAATCCGGCGGCGCACCACTTCTCGGTCTGAACGGCACTGCCATCGTCTGTCACGGCATGTCCAACGCCCGGGCAATAAAAAATGCCATTCGCGTTGCTGCTGAACTTATCAAAAATGATGTGAATGGTCATATTTTGGCATTACTGCGGGAAAGCAATTATTTTGAGGTCGCCGGACAACAGAATAATGCGGTTACCGCTGGTTCCGGGAGTTGAGAATGGGATGCAGAACTGCCATAGTCGGCACTGGTTCTTGTCTGCCTGAAAAGATTCTTTCCAACAGTGATCTTGAAAAAATGGTGGACACTTCGGACGAGTGGATAACCACCAGAACAGGCATTAAGAATAGACGGATCGCGAAAAAAGGGGAAGAGACCTCCAGGATAGGTGCGATCGCCGCCCAAAGGGCATTGGCCATGGCCGGCGTAGCTCCTGAGGAAATAGGTCTTATCATTGTCGGAACCATGACGTGCGAGATGACAATGCCTTCTTGCGCCTGCCTTATTCAGAAGGAAATCGGAGCGACCAATGCATTTGCCTTTGACATGAACGCCGCCTGTTCGGGATTTCTCTACAGCCTGGATCTGGCGGATAAATATATCCAGAGCACCCCTGAAATGAAGATATTGGTGATTGGCTCCGAAAACCTTTCATCCCGCACGAATTGGCAAGACAGGAACACCTGCGTTCTGTTTGGCGACGGGGCCGGGGCGTGTGTTGTGAGTGGCAGCCATGAAGGCCGTGGTCTGCTGGCCAGCAACCTCTTTTCCGATGGTAAGCTCTGGAATCTTCTCTATATGGAAAGCGCCCGCAGCATGAATCCTGATCTGGTTCGGCCCGAACGCAACGGCTCCTATATTCAGATGTCCGGCAAGGATGTATTTAAATATGCAGTCAGGGCCATGGAAGATTCTGTTCTGCAACTCCTTGATTCCCAGGGCATCTCGGCTGATGAGGTAAGTCTGGTCGTCCCTCATCAAGCAAATATCCGTATTATCAACAGCTTAACAGAGCGGTTGGGTATTTCTTCGGAAAAAATATACATAAATATTCACAAATATGGTAATACATCGGCGGCTAGTGTAGCCATTGCTATTGATGAGGCAAACAGGGCAGGTCTCCTAAAGGACGATGACCTGCTCTTGCTCTGTGCTTTCGGGGGAGGATTTACCTGGGGGGCAAGCATTATTAGATGGTGAAATGACACCATTTATGTTGGTCGGAAAAGTGCTTTTTCAAAACAGTATATAAAGGGTGAGAAGAGTGGATTATTTCTTGACCGAAGAACAACAGATGATCGTTGATGTGGCCCGACAGATTACCGATGAACTCATAATACCACAGCGGGCGGAACTGGATGAAAAGGAAGAATTTCCCCACGAAATTCTTGGTGCTATTGCCCAGGCCGACCTTTTTGGTCTTTATGTCCCTGAAAAATACGGGGGATATGGTGGCGGCTGTTTTGAAATTGTGCTTGCCCTGGAACAGTTCGGCCGCGGTTGTGTTGGGGTGGCTACAAGTTATGCAGCCAGTGCTCTTGGCATTTACCCGGTATTGCTCTCCGGCAGCGAGGAGATGAAAGATAAATATTTACCGGAAATCGTAAGCGGTACGAAAAGGGCTGCCTTTGCCTTGACTGAAGCCAATGCCGGCAGTGATGCCTCAGGTATCCAGACGACCGCAGTGCTGGATGGCGACGAGTGGGTGCTGAATGGTACCAAGCAGTGGATAACCAACGGTGGTGAGGCTCAAATTTACACGGTTGTCGCAATTACCGACAAAAGCAAGGGCGCCCGGGGGGCGAGCATGTTTGTGGTTGAGGACACTGACCCGGGCTTTTCTTACGGCCCCAAGGAAAAAAAGTTGGGTATCCGCGCTTCGGCCACTCGTGAACTGGTCTTTAAAGACTGCCGTATCCCCAAGGACAGACTTGTCGGGCGAAAGGGGATGGGATTTATTATGGTCATGAAGACCCTGGATCTCTCCCGGCCGGGAATTGCCGCGCTGGGAGTTGGACTGGGTCAGGCTGCCTTGGACGAGGCGGTTGTCTATGCTAAACAGAGGGTACAATTCGGCAGACCGATCATTTCATTCCAGGCGGTGCAGCATATGCTGGCCGATATGGCTATTGAAGTAGAGGCGTCCCGAGCCCTGGTTTATAATGCGGCAAAGCATATTGCCGCCCATCCCGAGTCCATGTCGAAGGCTTCTTCCATGTGCAAGGTTTTTGCCACTGATATGGCTATGAAGGTGGCAACAGATGCTGTTCAGGTTCTTGCCGGGTACGGCTATATGCGGGAATATCCTGTGGAGAAAATGATGCGGGATGCTAAAATCCTGCAGATATACGAAGGCACCAATCAGATCCAACGCAATGTTATTGGCCAGGAATTGAACAAGGAGTATACCAGGAACTCATGAAGATCGTTGTCTGCATTAAACAGGTGCCGGATGCCAAGGATGTCCGCCTTGATCCCAAAACCAATACGTTGGCGCGGGAAGGTGTGGCCAGCATTATGAATCCCTATGACCGGCATGCCTTGGAGGCAGGGGTTTGTCTCAAGGAGCAGTATGGCGGAACGGTCACGGTGCTTACCATGGGACCGCCCCAGGCCGAAGAAGTGCTCCGGGATGCGGTGGCATGCGGCGCAGATGAAGCAATTCTGGTCTCAGACCGGGCCTTTGCCGGTGCCGATACCTGGGCAACAACCTATACACTGGCTAAGGCCATTGAGAAACTGGATGGGTATGACCTTGTATTGTGCGGCAAACAGGCTATTGATGGTGATACTGCCCAGGTCGGCCCCGGTCTTGCCCAGCGCCTGAACATCCCTTATATTACATATGCCAGAAAGATAAATGAATGTACCCGGGAGGTCATCCGCTTGGAGCGTATGACAGATGATGGGTATGATGAGGTGGAAATGGATCTTCCGGCATTGCTGACCGTGGTTAAGGAAATCAACGAACCTAGGATTCCTTCATTGAAGGGCAAGATGAAGGCCAAAAAGCTGCAGATTACCACATACACGGCAGCGGATTTGAAAGCCGACCCGAATTGCCTTGGACTGAAAGGTTCACCCACCCAGGTGGCTCGTGTTTTTTCGCCGGAAATGAGAGGGGATCGCTCCATGATCACCGGGACGGTCGCAGAGCAAGTCGAGCAACTGTTCGAAAAACTGGAAGATTGTCTGTCATAATCACCTTTACGGTGAGAGCTTTCGGCCTGGATACCGTTCCAGGGCTTTAATGAGTAATAATAAATGAGTAATAATATAGGATCATTCCGGTTGCTTTTGCCGGTCTGGCCAGTGGATTTGAAATTTTATGTTACGTATTGATTTGGATATATGTATCGGCTGTGGTGTCTGTGAGGAGACCTGCTCATTTGGCGCAATTACCCTGGAAGACGGCGAGCCCCGGGTGGATGACAGCTGTAACTTTTGCGGGGCCTGCGTTGATGTATGTGAAGTTGAGGCCATTACCATAGAAAGAGAGGAAAAAGCAGCCAGAGCTGATCTTTCCGAATGGTCCGGGGTATGGGTGTTTGCCGAATTCAGGAACAAGCGGATAGCGCCTGTCGCCTTTGAGTTGCTGGGCGCCGGCCGCAGGCTGGCTGATCAGTTGGGTGTATCGTTGTCTGCTGTTCTCATGGGAAGCGGTTTGGACGGGCATGCGGAAAGTCTTATCGGCTATGGTGCTGACACGGTTTACAGGGTCGATCATCCAGCTCTGGCCCATTTTACCGATGATGCCTATGGTAATGTGCTTGAAGACCTGGTCCGGGAGCACAAACCAGAGATAGTGCTGGCCGGCGCAACCGCCATCGGCCGGTCATTTATTCCGCGGGTGGCGACTACGGTTGATGCCGGATTAACCGCTGACTGCACCGGTCTTGAAATACGTGAGGAAGATGGGGCTCTGTTGCAGACCAGGCCTGCTTTTGGCGGCAATATCATGGCCACCATTATCTGTCCACACACCAGGCCGCAAATGGCCACGGTTCGGCCGATGGTTATGCGTCCCAATGAATTTGACTCTGATCGTCAAGGTGAAATTATTGATGTCATACCGGATGCAAACCGGTTGGAATCCAGGGTCAGGGTGCTCCGCAGTGTTATGGAAGAGCAGGACAAGGTAAATATCACTGAGGCTGATATCGTGGTGGCAGGAGGCCGTGGCCTGGAAAACGAGAAAGGTTTTGCCCTGCTCCATGAACTGGCGGATCTTGTCGGAGGAGCGGTTGCCGCATCCAGAGCGGCAGTGGACAGTGGCTGGGTTTCTTACCCGCACCAGGTTGGGCAGACCGGTAAGACCGTTTGTCCGAAGGTTTACATTGCCTGCGGAATTTCAGGGGCGATCCAGCACGTGGTCGGCATGCAGTCATCAGACACCATCATAGCCATTAACAAGGATCCGGATGCACCAATTTTTGATGTAGCCACCTGTGGTGTTGTAGGCGATATATTTGAAATTCTTCCGCAGTTGCTTGAAAAGCTTAAAGCGAGAAAGGGCAAATGACAAGTTTGGCTGAAAAGGTTGCCGTTGTCACCGGTGGCAGCCGCACTATGTCAGCCGACCGGATGCGGCGGAAGAAACCGTGGACCAAATCCGGCAGGCCGGCGGAGAAGCAGAGACGGTCAAGTTCAATGTCGCTGATAGTTCCGAGGTGCAGGACGCTTTCAAAAAGATCATCTCCGATTGCGGCCGCATTGATATCCTGGTCAACAATGCCGGCATTGCGCGGGACGGATTGATTGTCACCATGAAAGAAGAAGACTGGGACCTTGTTCTCGATACAAACTTAAAAGGAGCCTTCCGCTGCGTTAAGGCGGTTTACCGCTCAATGATGAAGAAGCGCTGGGGAAGGATAATCAATATCACCTCGGTCGTCGGTTTTGCCGGCAACGCCGGGCAGGCCAACTATGCTGCCGCCAAGGCAGGGATGATTGGTTTGACCAGGTCCATTGCCAGAGAACTTGCCTCGAGAGGAGTGACGGTCAACAGCGTGGCGCCTGGGTATATTGATACGGATATGACCCGGGACTTACCCGAAGAAGTGAAGGGCAAAATTCGGTCGGAGATTCCCATGGGTACATTAGGGTTTGCAGAGGATATTGCCGGTGCAGTTGCATACCTGGCCTCGGAAGATGGACGGTATGTGACCGGCCAGTGCATTCATGTAAATGGCGGTATGTACATGGGATAGAAGAGTAATTGCACACGAACGGTGCGCGTTTGGGCTTTTATACTCCCTGGCGGGGTGCTTCGGGACATTCCCGCGGCTTGTCGGAGCTGAGCGGAGATCCGGTTTTTAGCGGGGCCGTTGAGAGCTTCAATTTCATTGCAAAGTAATACGCATAAAACGTAGGGTTGTTTAAAAACAAGGAGAAGAATCATGTCTGTAGAAGAGAAACTTATTGATATCATTGCTGAGCAGTTGAGTGTCGACCGGGATAAAGTTGTTTCCCAGGCATCATTTGTTGATGATCTTGGTGCTGATTCTCTTGATTTGGTCGAGCTTATCATGGCCATGGAAGAAGCATATGATATTGAAATTGCAGATGAGGTGGCAGAAAAGATTGTAACAGTTCAGGATGCCATTAACCATGTTAATAGTGTGGCCAGTTGATGTTTAGGATTGCATAGGAGAATGTGCAGGAACTGTTTTTTCTTGTTGTTTTCTGCATACTGTATCTGATAACAGATATTGAATTTCTATTTGATGATGCCCATGCCGAATTTCCGGAACAATTTTAGAGTTCCTGACAGGCCATTCTGATAGGAAATTCCTACAATAAGGAGATGAGGTGGCGAGAAGAGTCGTTGTTACAGGGGTCGGCCTGGTAACACCCTTGGGGACCGGGGTTGAAA
>CALZHT010000020.1 GCA_945787445.1 uncultured Desulfobulbaceae bacterium | reverse complement strand
CCAAACAATGCCAATGTGCTCACCGATCTCGGGGTCATGTACCGCCGCAACGGGCAATATGTTGAAGCGGTTGCATCTTTTGACAAGGCGGCAAAAATCGATCCTCGTCACCAACAGTCCCGATTTAACAAAGGGATAGTCCTCCTGTATGACCTCAAAGATGAAGATGGTGCGATTCAGGCCTGGGAGGAAGTTCTTGCTATAAATCCCATGGCATCGGCACCAAATGGCCAGACATTGCGGGAAATGCTGGATGGACTGATAGAAGCCCATAAGGACCACGATCATTAGGAGTTCATATGGCTTCACCCAATCCCGGCGAGACGCATCGTGATCCCTGCAACCGGGCCCAATCCGCCTCACCGGATGGGCTTGATGCCATATTCCGCCCTGCTTCGGTAGCAGTAATCGGTGCGTCCAACCGAACCGGAAGTGTCGGCCATGCCGTGTTCACAAACATCCTGGAGGCCAATTTTTCCGGGATTATCTATCCTGTCAACCTCAAATCCAAATCCGTTTGCGGAGTTCGCGCATATCCCACTGTTGCCGATATTCCTGATGAGGTTGATCTGGGTGTCATTATCGTTCCTGCAGCGAATGCCCCAGGTGTGGTAAGAGAAGCAGCAAACAAAGGGATTAAAGGGCTGGTCGTCATTTCTGCCGGCTTCAGGGAAACAGGCGTTAACGGCGCCGGACTCGAACAGGAATTGTTGGAAGTTTGCCGGGAAAACAAGATCCGCCTGATTGGTCCCAACTGCCTTGGAGTTATAAACACCGACCCACAAATCGGCCTCAATGCAAGCTTTGCAAGACGCAAAGCATCCTCCGGTAACATCGCTTTTATCAGCCAGTCCGGTGCGCTTTGTACGGCGGTTTTGGATTTTGCCGCCAAACGCAACATCGGATTTTCAAAATTCATCTCTGTAGGCAATAAAGCCGATGTGGGGGAACTCGGGCTCATCCGTTATCTTCATGAAGATCCACAAACCAAAGTGATCATGATGTATGTGGAGGAACTTCGCCACGGGCACGAATTCATTGAAACCGTCAGAGAAGTTACCGGGGGTGATAAACCTACCCCTATTCTCGCTATCAAATCGGGTAGAACTACAGAAGGGGCGGCGGCGGTCAGTTCGCATACCGGATCACTTGCCGGATCTGAAGCGGTTTACAATGCCCTTTTCCAACAAGCAGGGGTTTTCCGCGCCCAGACCATTGAGGAATTGTTTGATTTTGCCGTGGCCTTTGGCTGCCAGCCGTTACCACGCTCAAACAGAATCGCCATTATCACCAATGCCGGAGGCCCGGGTATCATCGCGACCGATGTGACCATCCATTCCGGCTTGAAGCTGGCGAATTTCACAGAAAAAACAACGGAAGTTCTGCAAAGCCATTTGCCAAGCACAGCCAGTGTTCGCAATCCCGTCGATGTCATTGGCGATGCAAAATCGGACAGATACAAAGCAGCCCTGTCCGCTGTTCTGAACGATGAAAACGTAGACGGGGTGATCTTTATCCTGACGCCGCAATCCATGACCGAGATTGAAGAGACCGCTGCCATGATCCCTAACCTAGCGAAAAAAAGCGGCAAACCTGTTGTTGCATCCTTTATGGGACTGATGGATGTCACCCGTGGCGCAGAAATTCTTGAACAGAACGGCATCCCCCATTACCATTTCCCCGAAACCGCAACCAGGGCCATGAGCGCCTTATACCATCATTCACAGTGGATTCACCGCCAACACTTGAAAGAGCTGGTCTTAGAGGCCGACACAGAGAAAACAAGGAAAATCATTCAAAAAGCACTTGGGCAAGGGACCCGTTATCTGGGAGAAGTTGAGGGGAATGAAATTCTTGCTGCCTATGGATTTCCGATATTGTCCGCTAAACTTGCCACAAGTTCCCGAGATGCAGCAGCAGCTGTCAAGGAGTTCGGGCCATGTGCATTCAAAATTGTTTCACCCCAAATTGTCCATAAGTCCGACATTGGTGGAGTAAAGGTCGGCATTACAACACCCGAGGAGGCCATTGCCGCCTTTGACGCAATCATGTCCGCGGTTGGAACAAAAGCGCCGGGAGCAGATATTAGAGGTATCTATGTACAACAAATGGCCAAACCGGGCGTTGAGGTAATCCTCGGCATCAACCGCTACAAAGTTTTTGGCCCCTTGCTCATGTTCGGCCTGGGTGGGATTTTCGTTGAAATTTTTAAAGACGTGAGTTTCAGGCTTGCACCAATCCGCCATAACGGCGCCCGCTTCATGATCCGTTCCATCAAAGCATTTCCCATGCTTACCGGCGCCAGAGGCGCAGCGCTATGCGATATCGAAGAATTGGAAAAGTGTCTTCTGCGGCTTTCCTATCTGGCAACGGAAAATCCTGAAATAGCGGAACTTGATATCAATCCTCTTATTGTCCATGAACAAGGGAAAGGTTGCTCGGTAGCGGATTGTAGAATCCTGCTCGACCCGGATCGATCATGCGGCTGAAGTGTATTACTTCAATCGATAATTCAGACATAAAAAACCACTTTCCAGCTCATAACCGGAAAGTGGTTTTTTATGTATATCAACCTAATTCAAATTTATAAGTCGTCTTTTTCCCTATGACAGAAGAAGCAGCCGGTATTATCGTTCGGTCCTGAAGCATGGGAGATCATGCCGGTGTTGTAATTCCAGCGCAGCAGATCAGATTGATCACTTCCATGCGCACGGTGGCATGACAGACAAATAACTCTATCCGATCCTGCCTGAATTACGTCTGGCGATGCCGGGGGGGTTGTGTCATCTGGGAATATTTTCCCGACAGGCACAGTTGGATTGTACGGGACGCCATCGATCTGACTATATTCGGTACCTGCAGTATTGCGAATAACCACATCATTTGGGTGCCTGAACCACGGATCACCGCCAAATCCACCACTGTTATATTGCGTGCCTAAAAAAGTCCAATCCAAGCCAGGGGAATGAAAAGCAAAATGGCATTTTGTACAAAGCCGGCTAATAGGGCGTGGAGTTGCATCACTCACTGATGCATCTTCGGTTCGATATACGTTGTGATTTGCATCCGAAGCATTTTGTTCCCAATCTGCCGACTCAATCCCAATTACGCCAGGATTAGGCGGATGCGGCCCTCCTAAAAAACGGTACCAACCACTTGCTGCTGTCTCTGGCTGGTCCACTGCAGGATCGGTTCCATGATGTTTGACATTATGATGGCACCCTAAACAGCCATTGCCCCAGCCACTTGAACAACCAGTACATGTTGTTGAGGAAGTTGCAATGGCAAGGCTCTCATGACAACTATTGGCGCAGCCCTGCCCTGCAGCCCGGCCCGGAGCTTGGGAAAGGTTGCCGTCCTGACCGCTTATGCCGTGAACATTGTGACCCATAGTATCGTCAGAACTCGTCCACATCCAAAAAAAATTACCGCCTGCCAAAGGATTAACTGGAGCGATTGTATTAAAGACTATGGGGATGTCCAAGGTGCCGACCGAAACAATGGTACTGGCGGTGGAACTGCTATGGCAGCCGACGCAATCGGTCCTCAGCAGTCCGGCTTGCGGAGAGGTATCAGAGCCACCGGAGAGTTGATTTGAACCATCCCACCGTGCCCCGGCCCCTGCACTCACCATGGGTGAACCGTTTTGGCTGTTGTGCATAGTGTGGCAGTCCGAGCAGGTGCCGCCGGTAACCGCTGAAAAGGCGGCTGGAACAAAAAAAAGTCCGAAGGCATAAAAAAATATTACAAAGAATAAATATGTTTTATCGGTATCCATTATCATCAGCTTCCTGGCAGGACAGTGCCCAAAGCAATTATTCTTTATTAATAATATTAAGGAGAAACATATATTAATTTACAATTAATTATAGCAAAAATAGCTTACAGGGGCAAGGTTAAGTTACCTATCAACAGGATTTTACTTTACGATATTTCCTTAAAAATTCCCATGAAAAAGAAACGGATAAAATTATACTCTTCCTTGTTTTTCATTGATACGCCTCTATTTCATGAATTTCTAAATAACTTGACAGCGATGAATATGACAACGTACCTTTACAATAATACCTAATGGCTTTTAAATAAATAGCAAGCAATCTATTTTTTGGAGGATTTCATCGAGATTGATGGACCACAAAAACACAGGGGACATTACCGGTGAATGAGACTCGATTGGAAACTAAAAAATTTAGTGCTGTAGTTGAAGAAGTATCATCACAACCCACGGCCGGCAAATGCCTCATTACCGAGCCGCTTACCTCCTGCACTTTGATTATTGTCGGGGCCTCCGGGGATCTCACCGCCCGAAAACTGATCCCTGCCCTCTTTGAACTCTTTCTCAACAATTCTCTGCCCAACCCCTTTAATATTGTGGGATGCAGCAGGACAGATCTCTCCGGTGACGATTTTAGGAAAAAAATGAAATACGCCTGTGAACATATCCCAGGGCAATCACCGGGGGATTGGCAAAAATTTGCAGAAAATCTGTATTACCGCAAGGTCGACTATGAATCCCCAAGGTCTTTTTCCGAACTCGCCATCTATCTGCGCGCTCTCAATAGCGAAAAAAACACCGGAGGTAATTGGATATTTTATCTCGCGGTTCCCCCAAGTCTCTATCCCAAATTGTCCCGGATGATAGGGCAAGCAGGGCTCTCCCGCGAAGGCCGGGAAGGAAACGGCTGGTCCCGGATCGTTGTTGAAAAACCCTTTGGCAGTGATCTAGACTCGGCTCTTGAACTCGACCGTATCCTTCATACCGATTTCCATGAACACCAAATCTTCAGGATTGACCACTACCTTGCAAAAGAAACAGTGCAGAACATCTTGATGTTCAGATTCGCCAACGCAATATTCGAACCCATTTGGAACAGGAGCTTTATCGATTATATAGGCATTATCGCCGCAGAACAGCTTGGTGTTGAACATCGGGCCGGTTATTATGAACAGGCCGGGGTGCTGCGCGATATGTTCCAAAATCACATGAAACAATTGCTTGCCCTGATCGCGTTGGAACCGCCGGCTTCCTTTGAAGCGGATCGGGTCAGAGATGAAAAAATAAAAGTTTTCCGGGCCATGAAACCGTTTGATGTTGGAAAATTTGATGAAGAGCTTGTCCTTGGCCAATACGGCCCTGGAAAAATTGACGGCCACCATGTTTCGGGGTATAGAGAGGAACCTGGCATAGCGCCCGACTCTCTGGTGCCAACTTTTGCCATGATGAGGATATTTGTCGATAATTGGCGGTGGAAGGGAGTGCCCTTCTACCTTGTTTCAGGTAAACGGTTGGCTAGGAAAGTGACGAAATTGGTTGTGCAGTTCAAAGAAGTGCCCCATTCCCTGTTCCAGAATGTTCTCGGCAAGCATATCATTGCCAACCGACTCACCTTCGGTGTTTATCCGGAAGAGGAAATTACGCTCACTTTCCAGACCAAAAGCCCCGGAGCCAGGGTTTGTCTCCGCACCGTAACCATGGATTTTACCTACAAACAGGGATTTGAAGGGCCGGCACTTGAGGCGTATGCCAAGGTACTTCTCGACTGCATTCTTGGCGACCATATGCTATTCTGGCGGCAAGACGGAGTAGAACAGTCCTGGTCTTTCCTTTCTCCTATTTTGGAAGAATGTGAAACCTGCGGAAACAGAGGGGAAAGACTTCATCCCTATGCGTCCGGAAGTTGGGGACCGAAACGGGCTGAAAAATGGATGCAACTTATTCTGTAATATATACCTAAATAAATACCTGCAAAAAATTATGGAAAAAGAAATTCTGAATTTTTCGTCGCTTGAAGAAGGCAGCCGCAGTCTAGCCGCGGTGATCCTAAAAATGGCAAGGGTGGAGATAGCCAAAAAGCATTTTTTTAGCCTGGTGCTTTCCGGCGGCAACACCCCTCAATTATTGTATAAACTTCTCGCAGGGTATCCCTTTGCCGACCAAATGCCATGGCAGGCGGTCCATCTATTCTGGGGTGATGAACGGTTTGTCCCCCATGATCATGCGGACAGCAATTTTGCCATGGCCAACGGTGCATTTCTGTCGCATGTGGAAATTCCTCCGGATAATGTGCATCCCATTCCAACGAATCTGCAATCTCCCGAAGCTTCCGCCTCATCATATGAACGGGACATTCGCGGGTTTTTCAATGATGTTCAAGGTACGCAACAAACGAATCAACCAAAAGTAGAAATAGCGCCGCAGTTCGACTTGGTTTTGCTCGGTCTGGGAATTGACGGCCATACCGCTTCACTTTTCCCAGACACCGAAGCTCTCAACGAAAGAAGAAGATGGGTTACAACAGCCATGCCGCTGGAAACTACTTCTCCCAATGTACCGCGCATTACCTTAACATACCCTGTCATCAACCAGGCCCGTTCAGTAGTTTTCCTGGTGCAAGGCGAGGATAAGAGGCATATTGCCGAAGCAATTATCAATGATCCTAAACACACCGGTCATTATCCGGCCGCCCGTATTACAGCCGACCATAAACTTTCCTGGTATCTTTGCGAGTAGATATTCTCCTTGTAACGTCATACAAACACCTGAATCCGTGAACGTTTGTCAGTGGGCCGAATCACCTTAAAGCGCATAAACGAGAAGGGAACGAATTCGATTTTTCTTGTTTTATATCAAAGAGGTACAGACAGGCACGCAAGCCTGCGAAACTCCGAAGCAGACACCCTGAAGGAAGTGCTTGGGGTGCCGGGCCGCTGACGAACGCTCACGGATTCAGGAAATAACCAAGGCAAGCCAAGTTGCCACAAAAAGAGTCAGGCTGATAAGCCCGTTCATGGTGAAAAAAGAAAGACGGATTCGCGAAAGATCCCTTGGATTCAACACGATATGCTGATAAAGCAGGGCAAATCCTGTAAAAAATATGCCTAAGTAATAAAAATAATTAAGCTTAGCCAAGACCCCGGTGGCGATGAACATTGCAAAGGCAAGGAGATGCAGAAAAACAGCGATCATGAAGGCGTTTCGTCTGCCGAACCGAGCCGGCAATGAAAACAACCCCTCATCCCGATCAAAATCTGCATCCAGGCAGGCATATATTGTATCAAAACCAGCAACCCAAAATATTACTCCAAGTGATAATACAAATGGATATCCGGCAAATGCTCCTTTCACCGCTACATATCCACCAAGTGGTGAAAATGCCAGGGCCACGCCAAGTACTGCATGACACAGCCAGGTGAAACGTTTAGTGAGGGAATAAAGCAGGGTCATACCAAGGGCAAAAGGAGAGAGAATAAAGGTGAGTGTATTCAAATTGTAACTGGCGAAAAAAAACAACATGGCGGCAAAAATCACCATGGCCCAAGCTTCCCACAATTTTACCGTGCCTGCCGCTAGGGCGCGGTTTACGGTACGGGGATTTTTCCTGTCAAACTCAAGATCAACGATGCGGTTGAATCCCATGGCGCATGTTCTAGCGCCAACCATAGCCAAGACTATCCAGCAAAAAACCACAGGATCAGGAACTCCCCTTTGCGCCAGGAAAGCGCCCATCAAGGCGAACGGCAGAGCAAAAACAGTGTGTTCGAACTTGATCATTTCAAGCAGTATGGTAATTTTTTTCAACATACTGTTTTCCTTAAAAAATATTATTTATCGCCCCATCGTTTCAAACTGGCGACCTGGAAGCCGAATATTTCCGTAAGGCGCCCGGCAAAAGCCCTGGCCATTTCTTTAAGATCCCGGGGCTTTTGATAAAAAGAAGGCATGGGTGGACAGATAATCGCTCCTGCTTCATGAGCTTTCAACATATTGTGCAAGTGAGTCCTGTTTAATGGCGTTTCACGCACTGCCAGAATGAGTGGCCTCTGTTCTTTCAAGGTTACATCCGCGGCCCGGTGAATAAGATTAGCCGAAATACCATTGGCAATTGCCGCCAGGGTTCCCATGGAACAGGGCAACACCACCATACCGTGAAAAAGACTGGAACCGCTGGCCATGGCTGCGGTAAAATCATGCACATCATACCAACGTGTAACGTTTTCCATTTCTTCCGGTTTTATGCCGAGTTCCAGCCCCAAAACCTTACGACCAGCATCTGAGATCATGGCATGAACTTCAACATCCACCTCTTGCAAAACTTTTAAGAATTCACACGAATACAGACTACCGCTTGCACCCGTTATAGCAAGGATTATCTTTTTTTTCATTTTATCCCCACATAAACAGTAACTATCCCCATGGTTAAGGGTCGTAAATATGTTTTTGAAAAACCGGCTTTTTCCATCATTGCAAGAAGTTCTGATGGTTCATAAAATTCTGCAATGGAGCTTGCCAGATATTCATAAGCCTCCTTATCGCCTGAGACCATCCCGGCAACCTTTGGCAGAACTCTATTCAGATAAAAATTATATAAAATCTTCACAACAGGATTCCGGGGCCTGGAAAACTCAAGAATCAACAACTTGCCACCGGGCTTCAATACGCGCCACATCTCCCTCAGTCCCTTCTGGGTCTGGGCCAGGTTACGGACACCAAAAGCCACAGTGATTCCCCAAAAACAACCGCTTGCGCCCGGCAGTTCTTCTCCATCACCGCATACCGGAAAGATACGGAGAAGACGTTCATCGCTTGGTAAATTATCAACACCGGCCCGCAACATATCCTCGCAGAAGTCCATCGCCACAACTTGCCGCTTGGCCGCTTGCCTGGCAAGCTCCAGGGAAAGGGGCAAGGTACCGGCACAAAGGTCCAGCACCGGTCCTTCTGGAAATTCTCGCAACATACGGGTTGTTACCCACCGCCAATACTTGTCTATCTGAAAACTCAAAACAGAGTTAAGAAAGTCATATTTCTTGCTTATTGAAGAAAACTTTGCTTTTACAAAGGTCTTTTTATCTTCCGGGCTTCGCATAAGTTACTTTATCCGCAAATCTTCAAAGGAAGTGCCGTTGCATCAGCCTCCCCTCTTTGTATGAGATATTCAAAAAATCGTCTGAGGCCTCTCTGCTTTTCCCCTCCTAAGTCATATTCAATGCCCTGGAGGTAGTTGCAGCATTTCTCCACTGATATCGGGATCCTGGGCGCAACTTTTTCACAGATAGCGGCCAGGTTGTTTTTTCCTTCCCACACACAGCGCAGCAGTTCCTGGTGGATCTCCACCACAGCATCGGGGTCTTGCGCACAAAAATCTTCCCGTACGGCCCAGAGCGCGAACACAAAGGGCAAACCGGTGAACTGATGCCATATCTCCCCAAGATCAATACTAAAAGGGAAAACTCCCTGATCCTTCAAACGCAATGCTTCATCGCCAATGGCTAAAAGCGCGGCAGGGACCTCTTCTTCTGCATAATCAAGATATACACCTGATGCATATCTGGGCCTAATCTTATAGAACTCCTCAAGGATTATCTGTACAAGACTGACCGACGTCTGGGACTGGTCACTCAATAAAACGAGTCCATTGGACAGTTCTTCCGGCTTTTTGGTTGAAAAAAGAAACACACTGCCTACAGGCCCGGAAGAACTGATGGAAAGATCGCTTAATATCTTGTAAAGATTTGGATGGGCAGCATATTCGTGGGACGAAATGAATCCCAGGTCGAGCTTGTTTTCATATATCAAGCGATTGAGAACCGTAGGTGCTGCTTCCGTAACCTGCCATTCCTCTTTCTGGGCAGTAGTGTTCCACGTTTCATATAGAGGCGCCGTGTTAATAAAATTGACCATGCCGATGCGGGCCCGGGTATTGCTATGTACTGTTTCGGAAATACGCATCGATTCTCAAAGCCACTTAATAGGTTCCGCATCTCCAGCATTCACCAGATACTGAAAAATATCTTTCCCTGGTATCTCCGGACAACTGATCAATAACATGACAGCTTTCTTTCCCGGCCCAAGTCCCCCCATTTCCTTCTCCAGGCCTAACGCCTGAGCCCCTCCCTGTGTTGCCATGGCAAAAATATGTACAGGGTCCACCTCTGGATGATCCTCCAACAACAAGCGCATTTCACGCCAGATACTTAAAGATGGATTACTTGCTGCACTGTCCGTCCCCAATGCCGGCAGCATCTCATTATTCAAATATTCTTCAACAGGCGCTTTACCGATGCCCAAATACCGATTGCTCCCGGGGCATAGGCATACCTTGGCACGTTTTTTTGCCAATATGCTGATCTCATCAGAATTCACATGAACTGCATGCACACAGAGGGTTTTTTCATCCAAGAGGCCGAGATTTTCAAGATAGTGAACCGCACCGGTTCCCGGTGGAGCGAAAGTACCGTCCCAAGCGTCTCTTTGTTCAAGGAGTTCCCGTATTTTTCCTGTACCATTTTGTAAAAAAGTAATTTCATCGTGTGACTCGGCCACATGTAAGGGAAACACAGTATCTGTCTTCACACATCGTTTTTTTAAAGCTTTTAGCATATCAGTGCCGGTGGAATACAAGGCATGGGCCGTAGCATTCATGCTATCTGGAAGTTTTGCCAGGACCGCAAATGCTTTATCTTGGGCGAATCTTGATAAGCCTAAAATCTCCAGAAAAAAATGCACATCCATGGTATGGCTTTCGCCAATGTATTTAGATTCGAGCTGGTTGCCAATATCAAGTGCCACGGCGCACCCCTGCTGATACATGAAATCCAACGCCTTTTGGCTGTTCTTCCTGGCATTGTCCGGATCAGTTATTTCCTGGCGCTTCGCTAAAAGAGAACCTATCCACGAAGCTATATCACCAGGTTGCCAAAGGTTGGTATCTTCGCTTTGTTGAACAGCCAGATGTGAAAGTTCCAAATGGATGTGGGCGTTGATCAAGGCAGGAACAATTATTCCCTCATGGTGAGTGATTAAAGCGTTTTCTCGTTGTAAGTCCTTGAAAAATCCTACCTTTATTACCTTTTTGTCATTACAAAGAATCCCCCCATCCTCAATGAGTTCCGGCAAACCCGGTTCCATGGGGACAATCCAGCGTGCCCGGTGCAACATAGTACTCACGTTTTACGCCGCCTCATCAACCAAGCTATAATCCATCCTGCGCTGACGGGGCTCAAATCCTGCCCCAGTGACCAGTTTGCGAATTTCCTTTTCCGAGAGTCGAAAGCTCACCCCTGCGGCTGCTACAACATTTTCCTCAATCATGGTGCTGCCAAAATCATTGGCGCCGAAAAAGAGAGAGAGCTGGGCGATTTTCGGCCCCTGGGTCACCCAGGAAGCTTGAATATTGGGAACGTTGTCTAGAAAAATCCGGGAAAACGCCAGCATCTTCAAGTAGGCCATACCCGTGGTTGCAGGAATATGATTTAGAGCAGTGTTTAACGGTTGAAACGGCCATGGAATAAATGCGGTAAAGCCCCCTGTACGATCCTGAAGATCCCGTATTCTGGATAAATGTTCCAGCCGCTCTTCCATGGTCTCGATATGGCCGAACATCATGGTGGCGGTTGTGCGCATTCCCATTTTATGCGCCTCTTCCATTACGCTGATCCACTGATCTGCGCTACATTTTCGGGGTGATATGGCACCACGGACTCGGTCAGAAAGAATTTCCGCTCCGCCGCCCGGAATGGAATTGAGCCCTGCCTTTCCGAGTCGGGCAAGCACTTCCTGGACAGAAAGTCCGGACAGATCAGAAAAATGGTGAATTTCCGGGGGTGAAAAACCATGGACATGAATACCATAACCCTTAATAAAGAGGAGCATCTCTTCATAAAATTCCAAAGGCTTATCTGGATGAAGTCCGCCTTGGAGAAGAATTTGAGTACCTTTTAATTTTTGCGTTTCTTCGATTTTCTTACCAAGCTCTGCAAAGGAGATAATCGAACCATTTTTATCCTCAGGTGATTTGAAAAAGGCGCAGAACTTACAAGCGGATATGCAGATGTCCGTATAATTTATATTTCGGTCTATCACATAGGTGACAACTGGGTCAGGATGCAAACGTTTCCTGATGCTATTCGCCAGGAATCCTAGCTGATATAAATCAGCGTTTTCTGCCAACATCTCTGCTTCGTTAATAGTAAGCCGTTCTCCTGCCAACACCTTATCACAGAGTGAATTAAGCACCGTATTCACCACCACACATCTTAATATTTATTGTTAATTAGTTAATCTAATATACTGAAATTTCGTTATAAAGCGTATCTCTCTCAACCGGAATCCTCCCAGCCTCTTTTATAATGCGCACCAGTTGGTCACGAGACATGGCCTGGTCTGTATCAGCACCTGCCATATGGGTGATAATCTCCTCCTTAACCGTGCCATCCACATCATCCGCTCCAAAAGAAAGAGCTACCTGGGATAGCTTGGGGCCAATCATTATCCAATAGGCTTTTATATGTGGAAAGTTATCCAAAAAACATCGTGCCACAGCTATGTTTTTCAGATCTTCCATGCCGCTGGTCCTGGACAGCTCTGACATTTCGGTGTTTTTGGGATGAAATGCCAGGGGGATAAAGGTCAGGAAACCCTTTGTCTCATCCTGGGCTGAACGGAGCATATCCAGATGCTCAATGCGCTCCTCAATGGTTTCAATATGACCATAAAGCATGGTGGCATTGCTTTTTATACCGAGCCGGTGCGCCGTCTTGGCTACCTCAAGCCACCCCTCGCCCGAAAGCTTTTTTTCGCAGGTTATCTTACGGATTCTCGGGCTAAATACTTCAGCTCCTCCACCTGGAATCGAGTCCAGCCCTGCAGCCTGAAGATCTCCAAGTGTCTCTTCAACAGATTGGTCGGAAATCTCAGCCAAATGAGCAATTTCGACACAGGTAAAGGCTTGGATATGAATATCCGGCCGAACAGTTTTGATGCCCTCCAGCAAACCTCTGTAATAGGAATATGGCAGATCAGGATGTATGCCGCCCACCATATGGATTTCAGAAATGGGCTCGCTATCCCTCTCCTTAACCTTTTCAATAACTTCATCCACAGACATTTCATAGGCCAGTACAGATGACTTCTCTTTGCCGAATGCGCAAAATTTACAAAGGTTTGTACAAATGTTTGAGTAGTTGATGTGCTGGTTATAAATAAAATAGGCCCTGTTACCGTTCAATCTTTCCCTGACAATATTGGCCAGGTACCCAACGGACAGGATATCTGGACTCGCAAAGAGGCGGAAAGCATCCTCCTTTGTAAGGCGTTCACCTCCCCCCACTTTTTCAAGGATGTCTCCCAAACCTGCCTGAACCACCATGGTGTCCATATCCTTATTCTCCTTTTTGCAGGCATAAACCATCCTGCAAAATCGTAATAATCATATTCACGTCTTCTTCAAGGCCCTGAGGGGATTTGGCCGATAGATTAAGGCCGCCGTCAAGGTATGGCTTGGCATATCCCTGGAGAAAACGATCAACTACCGCATCAAGGATAAAAACAACCAATGATGTTGGTATGTCGTGGCGTATTTGGCCTTTTCCCTGGGCGGCGTTGCAGAGGGGTGCGAAAAACTCCATGGAAAATAGGCGTACCTTTGCTATTAGTTCCTCACGCTGGGGCACATCAGGCTCAAAAAGGACTTTTAAATAAATCTGATAATAAGCAGGAAATGAATCAATGAAATTGATACCGGAAACAATAATTCTTCTGACTTGTTCAAAAAAATCAGCTTCTTCTCCTTCGGAAACACTCCGCTTCACCGTATCCTTGACAAGGTGGGTAAGTCTATCAAAAATAAAAAGAAAGAGGGCCTGCTTATTGTTAAAATATTGATACAGTGACCCCTTTGCTATTCCGAGGCGCTTGACAATCGTGTTTAAGCTTGCCTTCTGATAGCCGTTTGCAGCAAACTCCTTGACCGCCTCCTCAAGTATTCGCTGTCTCTTCTCTTCAGGTAAATTTCTGAATGTATTTGTTTCAATTGCCAGTGATGATTCCATAATGTGACCAGGTGGTCACATTAAATAATAGTACATATTTCCGCAATGTTTTTTTGATGAAATAGGCAAACTACAAATTAACAGATGCTTGCAGTTTTAAACCATTACAATTACAAGGATCAGAATCCGTTTTTTTAGCTTTTTAAAAGTATCTCTTTTAGCTAGCGCAATATCATCCCCTACCTAACCTATTTCTTTATTTAATAAGAAATTACAATAAATCAAATAAAAATAGGATGCAGGATTATGTATTGACAGTTGTTGTTATTATGAACTGATAATGGTAATATAAGTAAATAATTACTTGAGTTTCACCCTCGCATTTTTTTTATCTAAGGCATTATTCTCTTCTAAAATGAATTCGAAATGTGGTGCACTAGGGCGTGAAAACTGAGGAACAAAAAAACGAACGGAGGAAACATCAAAGATTCAATGTACAAGGTCGTGCATTTGTTATGATCGGCCCGTCGGATTCACGAAAGCTATATCACATTATAGACATCAGCCAGGGAGGTCTCGCCTTCCGCTACTTTATTGACAATCAAGAACTCGAAAAAGAAACTTTAGAACTGGGTATCTTATCCGGACAAAATATTTATGTGGAACACTTATCCTCACGCACTGTTTTTGACAGCTATTATTCAGAGAATGAGCCGCACTATATAAAAATGAAACGTAGAAGCGTTCAGTTCCTTGATTTGACTCCCGAACAAAACACCCAATTGATCGCCTTTATCAACGACCTCACCACCGGCCAAAAATAGCCGCCATACCTGTAAATTCCCAAACCGGCCAAGCTTGCCGCTTCGTAAAATCAAGCGCGCCCAGGACAATAATTTTCATTAACATTACAGCTTATATTATTGTTTTTAGGTAATAAAAAACAATCCATTTTGTTTATATCTACTGAATCGCATGTTGCTGTTGTTGTTTCCATGACAAAATGATAAGGTAGGCGAAATTGTAAGATCACCTGGGCTTTTCATTACTGAAAATTTACCTTTTATTTCACTGCATAATCCCTTCAGGCCATGCCTAAATTATGATATACTCAAAAAGATGTCGGCGATACATATCTTACAAATAGATCGCATGCTAAACCACATGACGGTCGCTTCTATTTATATCGCACCACTCTTCTTGCCAATAATACTCGATGAATAATTCTCTTCCTAAAAGTAAAGGGCGATGGTCAGCCAACCCATACATCTGGTCATTTACTACCTACTTTACTGAGGGATTTCCCTATACAATCATAAGAACTATATCCTCTGTTTTTTTTAGAGACAGGGGCATGAGTCTTGAATCCATTGGTCTTACTTCACTCTTTGGCCTGGCCTGGATTATCAAGTTTCTCTGGGGTCCCCAAGTTGACGAATTTGCCACCAAACGCAAATGGCTTCTTTACACCCAGGGCCTTCTTGCCGTAATGATCCTGTTTACCGCCTTTTTAGCACCTCTTTCCTGGGCAATACAGGGGATAGCAGCTCTTTTTTTTCTGGGCAGTTTTGTTGCGGCAACCCATGACATAGCCATTGACGGGTATTACATGGAAGCACTCGACATAGACGGCCAGGCAAAATTTGTCGGATACCGGGTCATGGCTTACCGGATTGCGATGATGACCGGCACCGGCGTTGTCGTCACCATCGGCACGACCATCAGTTGGTTCTGGGCTTTTCTTAGTGCCGGCATGGTAATGGGTAGTCTCTGTGTTTTTCATCTCTTTTTTCTACCAACCTGCGAAAAAGAGCAAAAAAGCTTCATGGCTTTTGCAATTTCGTTACTGAGATGGCGATTTCTTGTAAGTGCAGCCGCCATTGCCTTAGCCACCCTGGGCCTCAGAAAGCTGACCGTTTCTGGATGGTACGTAGACCTTCAGAAGACCTATACACTATTAAAAAAATTGAATTTTGCCGGATGGGTAGGAATATTATTGTTTGTCGCGTTGGTATCGATTGTTGTCTTCCGCAAACAAATCCATGGCAAAATACAACAAAACGAGGATTCTTTTTATGCCAGAGCATTCCTGAAATATATGGATAGGGAAAAAATCGGCATAATTTTGGCGTTTATCATTTTAATCCGCACCGGTGAATTTATGTTGAGTGCTATGGCCTCCCCATTCCTTGTGGATCTGGGTATCAAAATCCATTATGGCTGGATTTCTGCTGGTGTAGGGCTGCCCTGTTCGATTATCGGTGCCATGGTTGGTGGCGCATTGATAGGGAGATATTCACTGCAAAAGATGGTATGGCCTTTTTTATGGGCACAAAATCTTACCAATATCATTTACATGTTTCTTGCATTAGGTCTGACTGACTACCTGACGATAAATACTGCAAACCAGGATCCAGTTGCCATCGGCGCCATAAATCTTCTGTCTGTAGCCCTGGTCCATGGATTCGACCAGTTCGCCGGCGGCCTGGGAACAGCTGTTCTCATGATATACCTGATGCGAATATGCCTTACTGATTTCAAGGCAGCCCATTATGCAATTGGAACCGGCCTTATGAGCGTAAGCGGTCTCTATGCAGGAATTATGAGTGGATTCCTGGCATCATGGCTTGGATATGGCTATTTTTTTGGTATTAGCTTTCTGCTGTCTGTCCCAGGAATGATTCTTGTGCTGTATCTGCCTAACCTCAAAGCAGAACCGTAAACAGAAATCCTTTCTCATTTCGAATGGATCTCCCCTCATCTAGGGATCGTAATGCTATTTTTTTGCCGCTCTGCTGTCTAGTTTTTTAAGGACTATTTCACTAATGTCAATGGAGTCACTGGCATAAAACACCCCAGAAACTGAGCGGAAAGCATCTGGATTATATTCCAGAACAAGTGAAAATCCCTGTTCACGGCCCACCTCGTTAATAACCGCAGCGAGCTCTTTAACAACAGGTTCCATGAGTTTCTTTTCAAGCTGTTTCATTTCGTTTTGGGCTACTTCGGATTCCACCTTGAGGACACCAATTTTTTTTTCATAATCTCTTTGTTTTTCAGAACGAACGTCTTCACTCCAAACAGAGCTTTTCTTCTCGATCTCGTTTTTCAAGGTGAGTAATTCATCTTGTTGTCCTTCAAACTTCTGCCGGAACTCAGCAACCTTATTTTCAATAATTTCTTTTGCATTCTGGCCGGCTTTAGAATCCCTCATAATTTTCTGGAGATTAATAGTGCCGATTTTCAAAGCAGATTTTTCCTCTGAAGCCAACACATTGCCTCCATAAACTGTCACTGGAAGGAATAGTATCATGAGTGCGAGACAAATTTGTTTTTTCATGGGCAAACCCCCTATTGATATTTACGGATAAATTACAATGATTATGCTTGTAAAACCAAGAAAAAAACCGGAAGAAGCATTATGAGAAATAATGCTTCATTTCCGGTTTATTTCAAAAAAAATGATTTTTTTAGTTTATGATTACAAAATCGCCACGCCTGTTCTGAGACCAAGAAAGTTCATCATGTCCATAGTTAAGAGGCCTTTCCTCACCATAACTTATGGTCTCCAGTTGGTTTTCAGCAATTCCCAAATTTATAAGGTAGTTTTTAGCGCTGATGGCACGGCGCTCACCTAATGCCATATTATATTCGTTTGTGCCGCGCTCGTCGCAGTTTCCTTCAATTCGGACCCGTAAACCAATATTGGTTTTCATGAATGAACCATTTCCAACCAACCTATCCTGTTGGTCTTCGCGGATACTTGATTTATCAAAATCAAAATATATAGGCAGCATTGGACCGTTTGTTCTTCCTTCTAAAACAGCGGTTTGTTCCGCTGCCTGAGCAGCAGCTTGAGCCATGAGTGACTCTTCCTCTCCCTCCTGTAAGGCCTGAGCTGCAATATCTCCTTCTGCAATCCGGCCTGCCTCAGGGGATGTAACGTCAGGGGCTTGCACCTCACTCACACTGGTTGTAGCGAGGCTTTCATCAGCAGTTTTCACTTTTTTCTGACCACACCCGCTACTCAGCAGTGGAAGAGCCGCGGCCAAAACCGCAATAGTCAACGCCCTAAACAAATCTTTTTTCATCATTTTTCCTCCTCAATATTTGGCCCAGGAATATCCAAGAAATCAATTCTTAAACGCAACACGAGAAAAGCATTATTCAAAAGTTCAGTAACCTTATAAAAAAGATTCAGGAAGTTCAACGTTTTTTTCAATATAAATATTTTATAAAAATACACGATAAAGAAAGATCGTGGAGGTTTACAACATAATCTTTCCATATTCCATCTGTACCATAGAAAAATTTTATGTATACGCCAGAACTTCAAATTGTCGTCCCGGTAAAACCTCTTCGCCTCTGGTGAGCGGCTTACAATTCCCCGAAACCACACGCCATGGGAATCTTATTCCCGCGATTTTTCCGGCATCATAAAATTTGTCAAACAATACTATTGCAACTTAGTCAAAATTAGAATATCAAATTTAATCTATTTAACATTGATAAAGCTTCATTTTTTCGGCAGGATTCTAACGAGATTACCTACCTTATGAAAAAAAAACAAAGTATTCTCATCGACAAAGAACGGAATTTAAAGAACATGCTGGCCTCCAATGAAATTGGAGAATTTTTTGGTGTTTCGCAAGAAACGCTTGATAAAGTTTGGTCGCAGCTCAAATCGCCAGAAGGAAATTCTGTAACATACATTTCCATGGAAATTGGCGCTGACTGCGATGTATACAATCCTGTTAAAAACAAACTTCATTCCCTCGATGTATCAGAAAGCACCGACCAAAAACTTGACTTCTACACAAAACGCTTTCTCTCCGGCCCTGAAAAAATACCGAACTACAGCGGTGGTCTTGGAATTCTGGCCGGTGACACATTGAAGAGTTTTGCGGACTGCAAAATTCCTGTGGCCGGCATTTCTCTCTTATATCAAAAGGGCTATTTCTCTCAATTGGTGGACGGTAAAATCGGCCAGGTTTCCTGGTCAAGTGATTGGTTTCCCGAGGAGACTCCAACATTATATCTTCTCAAAGATCCTGAAAATTCAAAAAATTCACTGAAAATTGAAGTTCCCTTTTATGGCCCACACGACAAGGAGGAAAAGGCATTTGCCCAACTTTGGCTAAAAATGGAAGTTTCGCACAACCTTGATAACTTTGTGCCGGAAGTACTTCTCGACTACAATGTGCCAGAATCTCCTGAATGGATTCAGGAAGCTGCTCATAACTTGTATGACAGCAGTTCAGAAAGGACAAAAGCCGTCCAGCGCCGCCTCCTTGGCGCCGGCGTAATACCTGCCATGCAGTCTTTGGGCATCACATCAAGAACCATACATCTTAATGAACAACATGGAGTTATTTTTGTTCTGCATCTGATTTCCGAAGAACTACAGCAGCGCTTCGGCGATGATTACCTCTTCCGCGCCACAAATTCTGATATAGAAAATGCTACTGAAAAAGTTACTCAGCGCGTTGTGTATACCATACATACACCGGTAAAGGCGGGGCATGACCTGTTCAGTAAAAAAATTTACAGCGAAATCGGCCATTCGTTTTGCCAGAAAATATTACACCTACTGGCAGAGGACAAAGATAATTCCGATTATTTTAATTTTACCGCCATGGCCATGCGGGTCAATAGGGCGACAAACAGTGTGAGCCGATTGCACAAAAAGGTCACCCAAAAACAATTTCCACAATATGCGGATAAAATTTCAGCAATAACCAACGGTGTACATCATATTTCCTGGATCAGCGATGCCAAAGCTGAAGTATATGATAGTTTTCCTGAACTGAAAAATTGGCGGCAGGACCCAAGCGTTTTTAAAAAGGCGCAATCACTGCTTACCAACAAAAAATTCCGAACCTACTTAGAGCAAGCATGGCTAACTGATAATAAAATTCTCATTGCCTACATAAATCAAATGCTCATTGCCCACCGGAGTCAAATGCACGAAACCTGGATAGATCCGCCAAACTATCTCTCCTTTCTTGATGATGAAGATAGTCAGTTGAGTCCAGAGGTTTATACTATAGGGTTTGCAAGACGATTCTCAACTTACAAAAGAGCTGATCTTATCTTTGATGATATTGACACCATGGCAAAGATCATCAATGAACATGACAGGCCTGTCAATTTCATTTATGCCGGCAAGGCACACCCTTCAGACGAACCCGGCAAACAGCTTATAAAGCAAGTTTTGGATGTCCAGAAGGAGCTCTATGAAAAAACCAATGGCCTTGCCAAATTAGTATTCATCCCTGGTTACGATATGAAAATCGCCAAAATGATGGTTTCAGGATCACACGCATGGTTGAACAGCCCCAAAAGGCCATTGGAAGCAAGCGGCACCAGTGGCATGAAAGCTGCCATGAATGCTGTCCCCAACATCAGTATTATGGATGGGTGGTGGAGCGAGGGCTATCAGGGCGGCAAGACGGGATGGAAATTCGGTTATGAAAGTCAGGTGGATGAAGAAGCACTAACAGAACATCCCTCCTCCCTCCTTTACGAAGAGGATTCCGCCTCTTTTTACAAAATTTTCCCTGAAATACTGAAAACTTTCTATGATCCGGAATTACGAACCCGATATATTGACAAATGTATCATGAACATCATTCTCAACTGCCCAATATTCAATACACATAGAATGGTGGCTGAATACGTAAGCAAATATGAGCTTGACCTCCCGTCACCCTCTGCCAAAAAAATGCAGAAATTTGCCGCCTTATATCAGAGTGACTTTTAGCATACTTATACATAACGGCATACATTCGAGGCGCAAGTCAGGCAAGCACCATCCGGCTATAAAATGAACGAGGAGGTGCCGGCGACGTCTGCCTGAGGATAAGCTGGCACTACAGCAAGTGACGAAGCATAATGGGATGTAAAGGACTTAAAATGCTGTGTATCCTTACATTCCACCGAAGGAACCACGATGTGGAGTTCTAAAGATGTCTATTATATTTCTGATAGCACCGGCATATTGGCGACAAGTATTGGCCAGGCGCTCATCTGTCAATTCCCGGAAATAAGTTTCCATGAGGAAAAATTTCCTTTCATCCAAACGGTAAAAGAAGCAAAGAAGACACTTAACTACATTAAAAAGCAATCCGGTGGCAGAAGACCTCTTATATTCAGCACGTTGATGGATCCAAAGATCAGAGAGGTCTTTAATGCACCTGAAGTTGAGCTTTTTGACGCTTTTGAACTTTTTCTGGACAGGCTTGAAAACTGCCTGGAGGCCAAAGCGTTGCGCGTGGCCGGGTTCTCGCGCCACATTGATTCCGTGACCATGACCAAGAGGGTCGAAGCCATCAACTATTGTCTCAGTCATGATGATGGCACGAAAGTCGATGAATTTGACGAAGCAGATGTGATTCTCGTTGGTGTTTCGCGGGCAGGAAAAACTCCGGTCAGCGTCTATATTGCGACACAAATGGGACTCAAATCGGCAAATTTTCCCCTTACCAAAGAATATCTTACCAAATATAATCTTCCCCCTGGAATATTACAAAATATCAAAAGAACCATCGCATTCACAACTACCCCGGAAGTATTGCATAATATAAGAGAAAAACGCTATCAGGGGAGTAATTATGCAAAATTATCAACCTGTTCGGAAGAGATCCAGCAGTCAGAGAGAATTTTCAAGAAACATAAGATGCCGGTTATTTCCACGGCTGGAAAATCCATTGAAGAAATTGCCACCCAAGTGTCTCAGGAACTCGGCCTTTCAAAAAAACCTGCGAACCTTGGCGAGAAGAAATAATACAAATTCACCTCCCTCTCAACACTATAAAGACCAAAAATTAAAGACTTACATTGAATAAACTAATTAATTTATTGTAAATACGTTATTACTACACACTAAGCACATTAAGAGGTTCGGCTAAGCCGAGTTCTTTATGAGCCATTTGTAAATGACCCACCTTTTGCCAATCCCGCCGCAATAATCCCGTGCCATATGCATCAACGGCAACAGGGTCATAGCTTGCCACCAATTTGTTGGGCGGCGGATTACAGGTCGGCCCCCAGAGGTGTGCCTCCTGCATGCCGACGGTTGCATCGAGCACGGTAAAATCCGGGGTCCGATACCGGTTAAGGTCCATTATCGCTTCCTGAATGTGTTGGTGAAATGAAGCTTTTTTCCAGTGCCCACCTTTTTGGTAATGTGACGGAGGAGCAATACCCATCATATTTTTCATGGTCAAGGTTACCTCAGCCAAACTATGTGCTTTCAAAACCGGGACTGAAATACAATAGGATTGGAAAACCATTTCAGGAAGATGCATTTCAGGCCATCTCCGACAGTCAGGATTCGAAAGACCAACTAACGGCGCCTCATTCAAATCCACCAGCTCAATGCCCTTTTCTCGGGCCATATCCGTGTATCCCAGGCTTTCAAAACTGTGCCCGGTGTCATAATCCCGGGCACCGGACCCTTCTGCTACAATAATTTGCCTATCCGGCAGACAGGACTGCAAGTAAGTCACAATTGCAGCCACGAGCCCAACCGGCGTCGTTATAGGCGGATCAAGGGCCTCAACCAAATTAGGCTTGATAAGAATAGTATTAGAGCTTGCAACGTTGATCGAAGCAACAAGATCAACGGCCTCCAATAACCTTGAGACGCTTGCATCCCATGCTGCAAAGTCACAGACAAAAACCTTGCCCAATTCATGCATTCCCTTTTGATGCATAGTCACGCTATGATCCTGTTTATACAAATTCAGAACTCCTGAGCTCGAAACGTAATTTCTAAGGGTTCTAAAACATTCTCGGAGTTTGCAATGATACCTATAAAGTGCCTAAAGTGAGCTAAAGTTTGAAGTGCCTAAAGTTAAAAGATTTATACCCCAATGGGGCACTGAAAATAGTCTAATCAGAATAGTACCATAACTTCAGGCACTTTAGGCACTTCAAACTTTAGGCACTTCAAACTTTAGGCACTTCTTTTATGCTCGTATTTTCGGTATCAACTAACCCCGCAGAGCGGGATAAGACCCTTTACAGTCTAAATCATTGCAGAAAAGTTCGCTACACCAACTCACAACATACACGCTTTTACGCAGATATTTCGGATAAAGGGTCTAAAAATCTGCCGAGACCAGGTTATTTGAAATTAGAAATTGAGAAATTGATGAAATTGTAAAAAATACGATTTGTCTACTGCGCGGACGCGTTGACCACCATGATTCCTTGTGATGAAAAGGGGCGATAAGTTCAGCCTTGATTTATTGAAAAGCTGTTGCCAGTTCATCGATGTATTACGTTGTAACTAGTTGAAATTACATGGCACATTAACCGCTTTCCCGACTTTTTGCGGGATCATCACAATTGATGCGTTAAAAAAAATCTAGCTCAATTACTCTCCCCAATCAAGTCCTTGGTTGTAAAACAGCCCAAATTACCTTGATCAAAAACAGTGTAACATGCTGCCTAATTCCTTTTCTTCCCCTTGATTTTTACGTTATATTTTTTAAATAATGAAGCAGATTTTCAATTAACAGGTAGTCCGATTCTAAGAATACCTTCTGGGAGGGAAAGCGAATGAACCGATTAATTCTCATCATGTGTGCTGCTGTTATTGTATTCACCTCCACAACTTTGCATGCGGATGATCGTGGACCATATGTAAGCGGCCATGCCGGCATTGTCATGCTGGATGACTCCTCTGTAACAGATAACATTACAGGCAATGTATTCGATATAGATTTCGATTTAGGATATGACCTGGGTATCGCCGCGGGCTATGATTTTGGCATGTTTCGTATTGAGGGTGAGCTTGGCACCATCTATAACGAAGTTGATAAATATGACTCAATCAGGGCAAGCGATGGTTCATTCTATACCGTTACTTTAATGGCCAACTCATATTTTGACATACAGATCAATTCTCCTGTTACCCCTTTTCTGTTTGCAGGTCTTGGTCTTGCCAGGGTATCCACAGATGATATTAGCGTAAACAACATACGAATAGCGGACGACACCGACACTGCTTTTGCTTTTCAGATTGGGGCCGGAGTCTCATTCGTTTTCTGGGAAAATGTGGATCTCGATATAGGGTACAGATATTTTCAAGCGGATGATCTTGAATTGACAGATACGACGGTAGAATATAGCGGCCACAGCGTCATCTTGGGTATACGCTATTGGTATTAGGGTGTTATCAATGCATTACTCCGCTGATCAGAAGCTTCTTGCATTGCGGCCATTACATATGTTCACTTAATTTTTTCAACCGTTTCAAGTACTGCCTGATAGTCAGGCTCATTGGCAATTTCTTCAACTATCTCCACATAACGGACAATTCCGTTGCGGTCCACCACAAAAACCGCCCGTGCCAGCAGCCGCATTTCTTCGATAAGCACGCCATAGGTTATGCCAAAGCTGGCATTGCGATGATCAGAGAGCATGGTCACTCTTTCCACCCCGGCTGCCCCACACCAACGTTTCTGGGCAAAGGGAAGATCCATGCTGATAGTGAGAACATGAACATCCGGACCGAGCTTTTCCGCCTCCGTATTGAACCTCTTGGTTTCAATGTCACAGACAGGGGTATCAACCGAAGGGACCGATAAAAGGATGCACACCTTCCCTAAATAGTCCTGCAATCCCACCGGCTTAAGATCAGTATCTATACACTTGAAATCAGGCGCCTCGTCTCCCACTTTTACTTCATGGCCAAGAAGCGTTACCGCGTTGCCTTTCATGGTAACAATGTTGCTGCGTTCCATAATGATCACCTCCAAGTAGATACGTATTACCTCGATTTCTAAAAATTTGTTTTTCTCGAGTTCAAAGGAAGATATTTCGATTATCAAAGTTTGGCATACGCATGTCAAATAAAACTCAAGCGGTTTTTTAAACCTCAATTGAGCGATTTTCGAGTTGGCCTAAGATGTGCCCAAAGGAAATGCCCTTGGGGTACGCGAAAGAGGATATTTCGCTATAGTTGGCTATGCGGGATGTTCTCTGACAAAGTCCCGCTGTAGCGGGATGAAATCGAAAATCCCGGAGCGTTTCAAATTTTAAAAACTCAAATCAGTCTAAGCACATTAAAAAAAACAAAATAAATTCCTTTTCAAAATTTGAAACGCTCAATTTAGGTTAAAGTAATTCTTGAATTATAGAGACAAGTTTTCTTATGCTGTAATAACTAGTTAATTGGATAGGAAAAATCTCATTATGCCCAAAAAAATTTTTATCAGCCCCCTTTGCCTTTATTCCTTTTTTTCTTTTTACCATGGCAAATTTGAGACTGATTAACATAACCAAATTCTTTGGAACTGTTCCAGCTGTCTCAGATGTCAACCTTGAGGTAACAGATGGCGAATTTATCGTATTGGTAGGGCCGTCCGGCTGCGGCAAGTCCACCCTTCTCCGTCTGATAGCAGGCTTGGAGACGGATCACGCCGGTGAAATCATCATAGACGGCAATAATATTAATCACGTGCCACCCAAGAACCGTGATATAGCCATGGTCTTTCAAAACTATGCTCTATACCCCCATATGACCGTATACCAGAACATGGCCTTTGGGCTCAAAATGCGAAAAATTTCCAAGGAAGAGATTGATAATCGGGTACTGGAGGCGGCCAAAATTCTCAAGCTTCAGGATCTCCTTAACAGAAAATCAAAGGCCCTCTCAGGGGGGCAGCAACAACGTGTGGCCCTGGGCCGGGCAATAGTTCGCAAGCCCAAGCTTTTTCTCTTTGACGAACCATTAAGTAATTTGGACGCCAAGCTGCGGGTGGCCATGCGGGGAGAGCTGATCAAACTGCATAAGAAACTTGGCACCACCATGATATACGTGACTCATGATCAGGTTGAAGCTATGAGCATGGGGGACCGGCTTGTTGTCCTTCATGAAGGAAAGGTTCAACAGATCGGCAAGCCCCTTGGCATCTATGAGCACCCCGCCAATTTATTTGTGGCGGGTTTTATCGGCAGCCCACCAATGAATCTCTTCCATTGCAAAATCCGAAAAGATGCACAACGATTCACAATTGTAACAGATGATTTTGAGTTGACTCTTCCTGATACATTCCTGCAGGTGATTAAAAGCAGCAACTTACCGGATAACCGGGTGATCCTTGGTGTTCGTCCTGAAGATATTCATGAGATGCGCCCTGAAATATGTCCTCCCTTAAAACAACAGATTTCCGCCCGGATTGAATATATTGAGCCATTGGGGAGTGAGGTTTTTGCTACGTGCACTTCAGGGAAACATGAATTCATCGTAAGATTCTCTGCCAAAACAGACATTCATCCTGATCAGAAAATCAAACTGGTGATTGATATGGAACGGAGTTGTTTTTTCCACCCCACCAAAGAAAATGAGCTCACGATGAACAACAACGAGTCAGGTGATCTGTCATGATTAGAAATCGTTTCGTATTCTACAAACCAATCCTTTTCACCTTCTTCATCATGATGGTATCTTTTCTGTTGACTGGCTGCTCCAGAGAAAAGGATACCGATGGCCTTGGCAGAACTATTATCTCGGTCTGGTTTCATACCGGCAGGCCTGAAGAAAAACAGGTGATGGAAAATCAGGTAAAACGGTTTAACGAAAGCCAGGACAAAATCAAGGTAAGGCTCACTCTCATTCCGGAAGGTGACTACAATACGCAGATTCAAGCTGCGGCAGCGGACGGCAAACTCCCCGACCTGCTTGACCTTGATGGCCCATATGTTTACAACTATGCCTGGAAAAAACATCTCATCCCGATTGACCACCTTCTGCCCCATGAAATAAAGAAAGATCTCCTGCCCTCCATCATCGAGCAGGGTACGTACAGAGGCAAACTCTATGCAATAGGCACCTTTGATTCCGGCCTGGGGCTTTACGGCAACCGGAAGTTCCTGTCAGCCGTTGCCGCCCATATTCCAACGGGACCACAAAATGCCTGGAAAATAGATGAATTCGAAAAGATACTTGCGGCCCTGGCCCAAAAAGATAAGGACGGTAAAGTCCTGGACCTTCGCATGGATTATAGGGGAGAATGGTTCACCTATGCATTTTCGCCGGCAATCCATTCAGGCGGCGGTGACCTTATTAACCGTGACAATTTTCAGAATGCAACAGGTATCCTCAATGGTCCATCAGCGGTTAAAGCCATGCAACATATTAAGGTCTGGTTTGCAAAGCAGTATGTGGACCCGAATACTGACACGAACAGTTTTGTAAATGGCCGTGTGGCTCTTTCCTGGTGTGGACACTGGGAATATCCCCGTTACAGCACGGCCTTGGGCAATGATCTTGTTGTACTTCCCCTGCCGGATTTCGGCAATGGCACCAAAACCGGCATGGGTTCATGGTGTTGGTCTATTACCAGCAACTGCAAAAATCCTCAACGAGCCATGCAATTTCTCCTTTTTCTCCTAAGGCCCACAGAAATCCTGGCAATGTGCCGTGCAAACGGTGCTGTTCCGGCCCGCAAATCTGCCATTGCCGCCTCGACCCTTTATCAAGACAATGGACCTCTGCATCTTTTCGCCCGCCAATTGGAAGGAGGCTATGCCGTACCACGACCGCAAACGCCGGCGTATCCGGTTATCACTTCTGTATTCCAACAGGCTTTTCAGGATATAAGACATGGCAGGGATGTGAAACAAGCACTTGACCAGGCAGCGTCGATGATCAACCAGGATATCAAAGATAATAAAGGGTACCCTGATCTCTGATGCACACCGGATCACTTCCACATGATTACAATGACAAAGGTTCAGGCAAAAACACCCCAAAAGCTAAAAACACAAAGCAGGTCCCAGGCGTCGGATGAGCGGACTGCATGGATCATGGCCGCACCGGCATTTCTTGGTCTCCTGCTCTTCATTGCCGCACCGTTCATTATCGCAATTTTTTTCGCTTTTACAAACTACAGGCTTGGCTCCCCTCTCCCGCTAGACTTTGTAGCGTTTCAGCAATTCGTCCGCATTTTCAGCGACGAGGCCTTCCAACAGGCTCTGGTCAATAACAGCTTGTTTGCTCTCTTCATAGTACCGCTGCAATGTGCGATAGCCCTGGGTTTGGCCCTGCTCATCAACCGACCTTTAAAGGGTATGGTATTATTCCGCACCCTATTTTTCATGCCGGTCATCTTTCCCATGGCCTTGGTGGCAATTGTCTGGGAATTAATCTATGCGCCTGGAGCCAATGGTATTTTGAACGCATTTCTCTCTACCGTCACTCTCGGATACTGGCAGCCCCTTGATTTTCTGCACCATCCTGACTTGGCCCTTCCTGCAATCATGATCCTGTCCCTTTGGCAGGGCGTTGGATTCCAGATGATCATCATGCTGGCCGGCCTGCAGTCCATTCCGCAAACCTTCTATGAGGCAGCAGCCATTGACGGCGCCAATCGCTGGCAGCAGCTAATCCATATCACTCTGCCGCAGATGAAGAACACCATAATTTTTGTGGCATTGGTCACTTCAATCCTCGCATTCCGCCTATTTGACCAAATTTGGATCCTCACTCAGGGCGGACCGAACCGGGCGACAACAACTATTATTTTTGAAACGGTGCGGGCCGTGTTCAAGAGGCAGGATGTGGCAAGGGGATCTGCGATGAGCGTGGTATTTTTTCTGGTTGTCCTCGCGGTAACTCTCCTGCAGCGCAGGATTTCACGGCAAGAACGGGAGATACGGTAATGAACCAAATTAAATCGTATCATATATCCTCAAGACCAAAGGCCACTATCAAACTGGGTTTGCCCATCTCCGCATTGATCTGTTACCTGAGCCTCTCCCTCATGGCCCTTTTCTATATTGCGCCCATTGTCTATATGGTGGTCAGCAGCCTCAAACCAGACAGCAGGGTTCTTACCGATGGTGGTTCAATCCTTGCCTTTATCCCGGTTGAGGGCTCGCTGCGAAACTTTCAGGATGTTTTCAGAAGAGTCTCTTTTGGCCGTGTCATGTTCAACTCCATGTTCATCACAGGTATGATAATGGTCTGCGGTCTAGTGGTAAATGCACTGGCCGGTTATGCTCTGGCGCGCTTGCAATGGCGAGGCCGGGAAGTTGTTCTCACTTTTATCCTGGCTCTGATGATCATTCCTTTTGAAACCATTGCCGTGCCGCTCTTTTACCAGGTAAGCATCATTGGTTGGCGCGACTCCTACCACGTCCAGATCATACCCTTTATAGCCGATGCCTTTTCCATTTATCTTTTCTACAGCTTTTTCATCGGCATGCCCAGAGAACTTGAAGAAGCAGCACGCATCGACGGCGCCGGGCCCTGGCGTACACTTTTGTATATCATTGTGCCCCTGGCCAGACCTGTTTTCGCCACGGTGGCCATCCTTACCTTTCTCATGCGTTGGGGAAGTTACCTCTGGCCGCTCATGGTAACAACCGGCGAGACGTACCGACCTCTGCCTGTGGCCATGGCCGCCTTTGAAAATCAGGTTAAACTTTGGGGCGATATCATGGCATTCGGCGTCATGATGGTGGCACCCATCCTCATTGTCTTTCTTCTCTTTCAGGGTTGGTTTGTCAAAGGGGTGGCGGCAAGCGGCACCGGCCAAAAGCAGTAAAGGAGGACCTGCGCACCCGTCAAACAAAAAACAAAATTATAAATGACAACCGCTAACGACCTGTGTATATTGACGATTACCGGGCAGAATTCTTTTATATGGTTGAAGAGCACAATTGTGACAGGGCCAACCTGTTTCAATATCTTTTATTTTTTTGTATAATACAGATTTACAGTATCCAGTGGAGATCCCTGAATGGAAGATCAAGAGTCACGACGCAGAAATACTCGAGTCCCTGTAGAAATCGGCATCAGCCTCATATTCCCTAACCGTCTTTATGAACAATGCAAAACACGCGACCTCTGTCTGAGCGGGTTGTGGGTTTATGATTGTCTGGACCAGAAAATGGGAGAACGCTGCGAGATTGAAATATCTGAAAAGCAAGCTAACAATATATTCCGCATAATCAGAATGAGGGGTGAGGTCGTCCGGGTGGACAATGAGGGAATCGCAATTCTCTTTCGCGACATGAATTTTAGAAGTTATACTGACTTACAGACTATCCTTCTCTATCACTCGGAAGATCCCTATACACTTGCCGAAGAATTCGTTGAGCAGTTTGGAGCCAAGCAAAGTAAAGAAGCTTAGGAAACCAAACACCCTCATTCCATAAATCTGATCCTCTTGCTCTTTATAACGGTGCTTCTTCATTGTCTCAAAGGGAAGTACTAATCTCAGAAAACCAAACATTTCTCCATGAATTGCCGGAAATCCATTTACCGCAAGAGACATGCCGTGGTGAATTTCATTAAAATATGCTACTTTGTGCCGTCCCAGCTTGATGAATTTGAAAAAAATGAGAAGCTCATCGATGTATAGTATTCTAAGCCTTTGAAATCAAATAACATAGAAACTGTTTCCTCAAATTTTTACCCGGATCATCTTCTTTTCACCAACATGCAAACTGCCATGCAATCATGATCACAATTAACGGTCTCACAATTCAATACGGTGAAAAACACCTATTTAAAAACCTGTCGGCCAGGCTGACCGAAACGGACAGAATCGGCCTGGTCGGGGTCAATGGTACAGGAAAATCAACACTTCTCAAGTTAATCTCCGGAATTATGGAAACCGACGATGGTGTGGTTATGCGGGCCAGAATGGCGTCCACCGGCTACCTTCCCCAAGAGGTGACATCGGTTCCAGATGGTCGGACTGTATATCAGCAAGCTGAAAATGCCTTTGCCGATATTCTTGCAGCCCAAAAAAAACTTGAAGATATCAACCACACGCTCGCTAAAACAGGACCATCAAGTCCGGAATTTGATACTCTTCTCAAACAGCAAGGCGAGCTGCAACATCGTGTTGAGCAGGCTGACCTTTTCCGGATCCGTGCCATAATCGGAAAAGTACTGCTGGGATTAGGTTTCAAAGAATCAGATTTTGACCGTAACTGCCAAACCCTAAGCGGTGGCTGGCTCATGCGGCTGATGCTCGCCAAACTTCTCCTAACAAAGCCTGCCTTCTTGCTCCTGGACGAGCCAACCAACCACCTGGACATCGATTCCCTCACCTGGCTGGAAGAGTTCCTTAAAACATACAGCGGCGCCCTGGTGATCATCTCCCATGACCGGATGTTCCTCGATAACCTAACCACCTCCACTTGGGAACTCAGCCTGGGCAACTTAACGGTATATAAGGGAAACTACACAAAATACCTGGCAGAAAAAGAGCTTCGGCAGGAGATTCAAAAAGCGGCATATGACAACCAACAGGCCCAGATCCAGCAAACCATGCGGTTTGTTGAACGGTTCCGGGCCAAATCAACCAAGGCCAGGCAGGTGCAGAGTCGCCTTAAACAGCTTGACAAGATGGAACGGATTGAACTTGAGGATACCGAACTCGAAGCCTCCTTCCGTTTTCCACCGGCAACTCCAAGCGGTAAGGATGCACTTAACGTGAAGGGTGTTGGCAAGAGTTTTGACGATCATGTCGTATTTACCGATATTTCTTTTCAGCTGCGGCGGGGAGAAAAGATAGCGGTTGTTGGTGTGAACGGGGCGGGCAAATCTACCCTTGCAAAACTCATCGCCGGTTTGATTACGCCGGACAGAGGTCTTATTGCATTTGGTCACAATGTCAACGTTTCCTATTTTGGTCAGCACCAGGCACAGGAGCTTGCCCAGAATCTGACGGTCCTGGAAACCATGGCAATTGATGGCAACGACATGACTGTAACCCAGATGCGCTCGTTGCTGGGCGCTTTCCTTTTCCGGGGTAATGATGTGGATAAAAAGGTGCGGATCCTTTCCGGCGGTGAAAAAAGTCGTCTGGCCCTTGCCAAAATGATAGCCACACCAGCCAACTTTCTGATCATGGACGAGCCCACCAACCACCTTGACATGATGTCGCAGGAAGTATTGCAGCAAGCCATGGCCCAATATGACGGCACCATCATCGTAGTATCGCACAATCGCTTTTTTGCCGACCAATTTGTCAACAGAGTTCTGGAGATCAAAAACTCCATTGCCACTTTGTTTGATGGCAACATTTCCTATTATCTTGAAAAGACCAGTAATAGCCGCATATCTCCATATCAATCAAACCCTCTCCCGGAAAAACACGTGCCGGAAATGGAAATACCGACAAAGGCAAGCAAAAAGGAAACCAGACAGGTGCAAGCCAAAATCCGCCAGGAAAAAAACAATAAACTTGCTCCATATAAAAAATTAGCCACCGTGGCTGAAAAACAAATAGATGTGCTTGAGATACGAAAAGCACAACTTGAAGCGGAACTTGCCGACCCGGAATTATACAAGGATCAGGAGGCTTTTGGGCAAAAGAGCCGTGAATACAAGGAGGTGGAACGACGCCTGGCAAGGAACTACATGAAGTGGGAAGAAGCACACGCCAAAATCGAAGAAATTGAAAACAAATTTGAGATGGTATGACAGCCCGAGACCATGCAACTTTTTGCTAAAAAATTCGTAACCTACTTGACCGGATGGTGATTTGTCAGTATAGATCAGCGATATTGATACCTAAATTAAGCGTTTCAAATTTTGAAAAGGATTTTTTTGGGCTTTTTATAATGTACTAATAATTGATTTGGGGTGTCAAAATTTGAAACCCTCCGGGATTTTCGATTTCACCGATTCTGCTTTGTTAGAGGACAATCCGCATAGCTAACTATAGCGAAATGTCCTCTTTCGCGCATCTTCGGCCAACTCGAAAATCGCTCAATTTAGGTGAGATGTTGAGGGATTACTCGTTTGTTCTTTTTCAGTAACATGCAATAGGGAAGGAGGTTACCAATGAACATGAAGATCGAGAAGAAATGCATCATGCTTGCCCTGATGGTATCGGCGTTGTTTATATGGGGGACTGCAGCGTTTGCATCAGAAGGCGGAGGCCATGGTGCAGCGTCTACCGGCAAAGCTATGACGAAAAAAGAAGCCATCAAGGCGGCTGTTGAGGGGAACAGCCAATTTACCAGCCACCATGATCTCAACTATTTTGAGCCCTATCAGTCCGGCCAGAGCCCCAATCTCACTGTTATCAGTTGCGCCGACTCCAGGGTGCACACTCCCCTGTTCGGTATGGATCCCCACAACAATATCTTCATTATCCGCAATGTCGGCAATCAAATCCGCAATTCCGAAGGATCAGTGGACTACGGCGTCCGCCATTTGCCCACCAAAATTCTGCTTGTCATGGGCCATGCCGGCTGCGGCGCGGTAAAGGCGGCCATGGGAGATTATTCCTCAGAAACCACGGGCATCAAAGCTGAACTCGACACCTTGATACCGGTCCTCGCTTTCGATAAGGGTGAAGGTTCCTTTACTGAACGCTGGAACAAAAACGTGGAACGCAACGTGGATTACCAGGTGGCCTATGCTCTGCAAATTTATGGTGATAAAATCGATCACGATGAAATGGCTGTGGTCGGGGCGGTATATGACTTTAAAGATAACTATGGCAAGGGACGCGGTACACTTGTTATCACTAATATAAACGGCCAATCCGATCCCAATAAAATTATGAACGATCCTCTTCTTAAGGAATTGTCCAAAAGTGAAATCGTCAAGCATGTCGGCAGTATAGCGCCTGCTCTATAAAGAGTCTCCAACTTGCAAGCTGAGGAAGACACTCATGATCTGTCTTCCTCGGCTTAAAAAATGAACATAACAAAACATCTTTACAATTATTGGTCATGGCCATAAATCTACGGAAGGAATTAGAAGACCGCGAAGAGCAAAACCTATCACCCTACGCCACCCTCAGCAAAAACAGCAAGGGGCGTGCACTTCAAGAGCAGGAATGCCCTATCCGTACAGCATTCCAGCGTGACCGCGACAGGATCATTCACTCCAAAACCTTCCGGCGGCTGAAACACAAAACACAAGTCTTCCTTGCTCCCACCGGCGACCATTATCGAACCCGCCTGACCCATGCACTTGAAGTTTCTCAGATTGCCAGGACTATTGCCGTGGCGCTGCGGCTCAACGAACCGCTCACCGAAGCCATTGCCCTTGCCCACGACCTTGGTCATACGCCGTTCGGTCATGCCGGCGAAGCAACCCTAAACGAACTCTATCCCGGCGGTTTCCGGCATTACGAACAGAGTATACGGGTGGTGGACTTCCTGGAAAAAAAGGGAAAGGGCCTAAACCTCACCCACGAAGTACGGGACGGTATTATCAAACACTCCAAGGGAAGAGATGAGATCCTGCCGGATGACCTGGCGGAACTCCCGGAGACCATGGAAGGTCGGGTTGTGCGGGTCGCAGATATTATTGCCTATGTGAACCACGACCTGGATGATGCAATGCGGGCCGGGGTGATTAAGGATGAAAATCTGCCTGATGATCTGCTGCGCATTGTTGGTGCAAGTAACTCCCAGCGTATTGGCAGTATGGTTAATGACCTTATCATCCGGACGCTGGAGACCGGTGGAACCCGACTAACAATGAGCCCTGATATCATGCGGGCCATCCAAGATCTGCGCGCCTTTCTCTATGATCATGTCTATGAAGTGAGCAAGGTGCACAATGATTTCATCAAATCGGCAAAGATCCTTCGGGAACTGTATTACTATTTCCTCGAACATGAAACCGTTTGGGAAAATTCCATTATTTATGATGACAGCACTCCTGCCCACCGCAAGGTTTGCGATTTTATAGCCGGCATGACCGACCGCTATGCTTTGGATCTTTATGCGGATATTTTCTTCCCCAAGCCCTGGAGCGTGTTATAGTACCACCGGTCAGGCTATTTCAGCCGCCGCATTTTCCGGCGGATATCCCTGAACTTCCTCCTGCAGCTCCTTTTTTATTGTGCTCGCCCCTCATTATTTCTTTGCCTTTCTGGGATGAATTTATAAATATAGCCGGGCACCTAGAATAAATTAACCAACTGATCTCTGTGGACAAAACAATGAATGATCAAGATAAAACTCCTGGAAATAATAATGAGTTGGCAAAAGCCTACGAGTTTCAAGATGTTGAACAGAAATGGTACGCACGGTGGGACGAGGGCAAACTGTTCGCTGCATCCCTTGATGAGGACAAACCCTCATTTTCTATTGTCATCCCGCCACCAAATGTTACCGGTGTTCTCCATGTCGGGCATGCCCTGAACAATACCCTGCAGGATGTTCTTGTGCGCTACAAAAGGATGGACAAGTGCAACACGCTCTGGCTGCCCGGCACTGACCATGCAGGTATCGCTACCCAGAACGTGGTGGAACGCCAGCTTGCTGAGGAGGGGAAAAACCGGCACGATATGGGCCGTGATCAATTTATCGATCGTGTCTGGCAATGGCGAGAGGAATCAGGCGGCCAGATCATTAATCAACTCAAGCGGCTGGGGTGCTCCTGTGATTGGGACCGGGAGCGGTTCACCATGGACGAGGGCCTTTCCCGCGCCGTCCGCGAAGTCTTTGTCCGCCTTTATAATGATGGGCTAATCTATAAAGACGACTACATCATTAACTGGTGCCCCCGCTGCCACACTGCCCTTGCCGACCTGGAAGTGGAACACGAACCCACTGACGGCAAACTTTACCATATCCGTTATCCATATGCTTCCGGGGACGGCTACGTGGTGGTGGCAACCACCCGGCCTGAAACCATGCTGGGCGACACGGCGGTCGCAGTGCATCCCGATGACGAACGTTATAACCGCTTGCCGGAAAAAGCGGTTATTTTACCGCTTGTCAACCGCAGGATCCCTATTGTTTTTGACGAACATGTTGAAAGGGAATTCGGTACCGGGGCACTCAAAGTTACTCCGGCCCATGACCTGAACGACTTTGAAATAAGTCGTCGTCACAATTTGCCTTCTTTAAAAGTCATGGATGACAACGGTATTATGAACCACGAAGCCGGCCCGTATATGGGGCTCGACCGTTTCGCATGCCGTAAAAAAATAGTGGCAGATCTTGAAGAACAGTCCCTGCTGGAAAAAATCGAGGACTACCAGCATGGCGTTGGTCATTGTTATCGTTGCCGTACCGTAGTGGAGCCCGCTCTTTCCAAACAATGGTTCGTATCTATCAAACCCCTGGCGGAAAAAGCCATTGGCGCAGTCAAAGACGGCCGGATACAATTTCATCCCAAGTCCTGGGAAAACACCTTCTTCGACTGGATGTACAATATACGTGACTGGTGCATCTCCAGGCAGATATGGTGGGGCCACAAGATACCCGCCTGGACCTGCGAATCATGCGGTGAACTCATCGTTTCAGAAACGGATCCCACTGAATGTCCGAAATGCAAGGAACCTGCTCTCAAGCAGGAAACCGATGTGCTGGACACCTGGTTTTCCTCAGCACTCTGGCCCTTTTCCACTCTTGGCTGGCCGGATAAAACCGCAGAATTGGCAATGTTTTATCCGACCTCGGTGCTGATCACCAGTTTTGACATCATATTCTTCTGGGTGGCGCGCATGATGATGATGGGCCTCTACTTCATGGAAGATATTCCCTTTCGGGATGTATACCTGCATGCCCTGGTGCGCGACAAGCACGGCCAGAAAATGAGCAAATCCAAGGGTAATGTCATGGACCCTCTGCTGATCATGGACAAATACGGCACTGATGCCCTACGTTTCACTCTGACGGCATTTGCTGCCCAGGGCCGTGATGTACGGCTCTCCGAAGAACGGATCGAAGGCTATCGCCACTTTATCAACAAGATCTGGAATGCAGCCCGCTTCTCCCTCATGCATCTTAAGGACGTCGATCCCGGCAACCTGACCATGCCGGAGTATAACAATCTCGCCCTGCCCCACCAATGGATTCTGAGCAGGGCGAACCGCACAATTTCAGAGGTGCGCCGAGGACTGGATGACTACCGTTTCAACGAGTCAGCCCTGGCAGTCTACCAGTTTGTCTGGCGTGAGTTCTGTGACTGGTACCTAGAATGGATCAAACCGGATCTCTACGGTGATAATAAAGAGACCCGCGACATTGGCCGGGCCGTACTCCACAGCGTGCTTGAAATAGTGCTCAAGCTGCTGCACCCTATTACGCCCTTTGTCACCGAAGAAATCTGGCAGGTTCTGCCTGGTGCCCGACAAAGTATCATGACCGAAGACTTTCCGCGGACCAATCCCGCCTGGGACAATGCAGCGGCGGAAAAGACCACCGAACTGCTCATGGGGGTGATCACCGGAATCCGCAACATCAGAAGTGAAATGATGATCCATCCCTCTGCCCCAATCAACGCCAGTATTATATGCCATGGTCCTGACAAGACCGCCCCCCTTGAAAGCCATTCAGAAACAATCAAGGTCCTCACCCGGGTGGAAGACCTTGCTATTGCGAGGCAAGGTGAGCGGCCTAAAGGTGCTGCCTCATATATCTATGAGAACATTGAAATATTCGTGCCCCTGGCAGGTCTGGTAGACATTGAAAAAGAAACCGCAAAGCTTGGTAAAGAGCAGGAAAAAGTGGAGCAGCAGCTCAAGAAAGTGGAAGGGAAGCTCAACAATCAAAAGTTCTTAAGCAATGCGCCTGAGGATGTGGTTGCCAAAGAAAAGGAAAAACAGGAAGTGCTGACCGCCAAACTGGCCAAAATAGCCGAAAGCATCAAACGGCTTGGAGAGGTAGCCGCGTAACGGCTAATACTAAGCAGGCTTGCCTACTATCTCTTCATTCTGTTAATGTAATCAAGACCAAGGCTTGCCTGCTGGGCAAAATACTCAAAATTTTCAAAACTTTGCTGGTCAAGTTCCCGGCCGCTCGGCATCCGGTCCGAGTAAAACAAGCCGATGGATTGCTTGTTCACAATAATGGGAGCAACCAAAAAAGCATTGCCGCCCAGTAGCTTAACCACGCCATCATTCAACATTTCCAGCAAGTCAGTCTTCTCCGGGCTGACCCATACCCCGACTTTGTTATCCAACACATGTTTGAACAAATTAGGACTTCCAGTGGCAATAATTTTCAGCATATGCAACTGGTATTGAATTGCCTATTGTAAATCTTGTGCGAAAAAAGAATAATAGCTTAGCAAGCCATTGCTGGGCACAAACAATAATAAGGAGTAGACCAACCTGTGGCAGGTAATACTTTTTGGATATTAAGCCTGACTTTACTGGTAGTATTCGGCTTCTTTGCCATGGTGAACGCTTACCACTATGGTCAGCTGCTCTATAAATCCTATAAAAAGAAAGGGCCTTCGCTCGCTCCCTTCATCGGCGGTATCTCGGGCTGTATTGGTATATTAATCATGCCGGTCGGATCGTTATCTGAACGTCTTACTATTTGCTGGATACCATTATTTACCGATGTTGGCTGTATGCCGTATTTAGTGAATATGATTCTTACCATTCTGCATCAAAAACAGTGAAAAAGATAAGGAGAAACTATGGACACTATTAAGTGCATCAAAACTAGGATGTCCATCCGCAAATTCAGGCCGGAGCCTGTACCAAAAGAAATTCTCATGGAAATAATCAATATTGCAAAATGGAGTCCGTCCTATAAAAACACCCAACCGTGGGAAGTTATAATCCTCTCAGGCGAGAAAAAAGAGGAGCTCACCAAATTGCTGGTCGAATATCTGGAACAGGGCGAAACACCCAACCCTGACCTGCCGGAACCCCAATCGTGGCCCGCTGCCCAATCCGCCAGGATTGATCATCTGTATAAAATGCGCGCCGAAGCAACAGGCATTGATCTGAACGATGCCAAGGTCATCAGAATGGCAAAGAAAGCAAACTTCGGTTTCTATGGCGCCCCGCTCGCCGCCCATGCCAAAGGCCTCGGAACAGTGCCCCAGGCATTCGCCACTGATTATGCCCAGGAGGTTAAAAAGTTTCTTGCCATTCCCGAGACAAAGCGCCTTGTTCTCGGTATCTCCATCGGCTATCCGGAAATGGAATCCCCGGCTAACGCGTTCAGGACCGACAGGGTTGCCACTGAGGAAATTGTGCAATGGCATGAATAATTCGGGCCATGTACTGTGGAATACAGTCTCCAGCAGCTCAACGACCGCCCATGCCTTTAGATCCGCTTTGTTTGATAGCGAAATCACCGCAACAATATAGATCGGATTTTTCTGTCACCAGTAACCAAAATAAGCCTATTCGATCCAGCGCTAAATCATGCGGATAATAACGGTGTAGACCATTTTTTTTGTTTTTCTTAAGATCAATTAAAGAGTTGCCTGCAACCTTAATACCTACTAGCGTATAAGTGTACCCAGAGAAATTGCTTTAATTTTCAAAATTCCAGATACAAAGTATATTGATTATCAACCAATTTTTTAAAAAGGGGGATGGGCATGAAGATTAACAAACTGTTTATAGTAGCAGTTCTATTAAGTGTCGCGGTCGGCCTGGTAGGAGGGTATGAAATTTGGGGGAAAAAAGAGACAGGCAAGACTGATATGAAGCAATTGCTCAAGCAGATCAACAAAGAAGTTGAAGGTGTTGATAAGAAAAATCAGGAGTTGGCGGCAGCATTGGCAGCAGCTAAAGCAGAAAGTGAGGGAGCGGTAATGCTGCAAAAGGAGAAACAGGATTTGGAAGCCCAACTGCAGCATGCGTTGCAGCAAATAACGGAAAAGGAAAGTGCATTAGCAGAATTGCAGGCCAAGGCCGCAGAAGGAGAACAACAGGCGGAAGCCGAAAAAGAACTCCTGGCCCAGAGCGAGGAATTAAAGGTACGGACCACCATTTTGGAAAATGAGAATCAGGACCTTATAGGCCAGGTGCAAAAAGCGCAACAGGATATAACCGATAGAGAGAACATGCTCAACAAGTTGCAGGTCGAGCTGTCCGAAGCCCGGAAAGAGACAACGCAGGGTGAGGAGCAGAGTACATTGGGTAAGGACCTGCAGAAGCGCATTTCTGCCTTAGAAAAAGAAAATCAGGAATTAAAAGCGGTATTCAACACAATCAGTGAATTGACCCAAAAAAAGGAAGAAGCCCAGGAGGCAGCGGAGCCGGAAAAAGTTCAGGAAGCAACGGATCCAGAAAAAGCCCAAAATTAACACATGCGGCCACGATGCCATAGTGAAGCTTTAGAGCATGAAGCTCCAAGTAAAGGAAAGACAGGAGTTAAAAAGGAGTTAAAAAGGGACGGGAGTTAAAAAGGGACGTTCTTGCTTTATTGCCTTAAGATGCAAGGGAGTTAAAAAGGGACGTTCTTGCTTTATTGCCTTAAGATGCAAGGTGGAAACTTTTCCGGCTCACCTTTTTCCAGCTTTTCTCCTTATTCAGCAAGGATCGACCGTATGATACCCACCAAAGCCAGCAACTTTCCCCTCACCGGAATCAGTGGTGAGCAAAGATAACATTCAACCGAAGCTCTTTGAGAAAGCCCAAGACCCGCCGTATTTCTGGAAAAAATCCCGTTCTTGCCCTATATACACACTCCATTCATAAACATTTGGCATGAAAAAGTTCGACAATTCTTATGGCGATTGGGCTGAAGTTATAATAAAAGGCCCTCCAGGGACAGAGGGCCTTCTTTATCTCCCATAGTGGGAAAATGTCTCCCTTGCAGTTTTTTTTCTTTTTACAGAAGGGTACTCTCAGGAGTAATAACAATATCGATTCTGCGGTTTACCGCCCGCCCTTCCGGGGTAGCATTGGAAGCCAGGGGACGGATTGAACCATAGCCTATCGCTGTGGTCTTGCTGGCCGGCAGGGTCTGGTTTGCCACGAGATATTCCTGCACCGCTTTGGCACGCTGCTCTGACAGGTGCTCGTTCGTTGCCGCCGAGCCGGTGGAATCGGTATGCCCTTCTATTACCACCACGGGTTCGTCGAACGTCCGGACCGCGCGCTGAACCTTGCTGAGCAGTCCATAATTCGCAGGCATGATTATTGCCTGACCCACCGGAAAATGAATACCTTTTAGACGAATGACCAGCTTGTTCCCCTGCTTGTAGACCTCGGCTTCATCCTCTCCAAAAAAGGCCTGCACCTCATTATAGAGTTGATTAAAGCGCCTCTCTGCCGCTAGTCGTTGTTCGGCTGCCTGTTTTTCTGCAGCAAGCCGGGCCTCTGCTGCAAGTTTTTCTTCCTCAAGCAGTTGTTTCGCAGCCTGTTCCTCCTTTGTTATCCCTTCAAGTTCTGCAATCTTGGCGTTCAATGTCCGCACCTCATCCTCATATCTGCCTTTCAGATCCACGGTCTCAGTCCGGTAATCATTCTTGAGTCCTTCGATTTCGTTCTGCTGTTTTTTTACTTTATCAGCCATGAATTGACGATCGGCCTGCAATGTGCCGATCGTACCAATGATGTTGGCCACCTGGGTCTCAAAGGGCTGGTTTCTCATGTCCGGTGCGACAAGCTTGCTGGTAATGGGGGCAAGCATTCCTTCCGCCCAGAGTGTTAGTTCAAAGGGCTTTTTTGTCTGGAGTTTTTTGCTCTGAACAGTCAATTCAACAAGTCGCTGGGCATTAAAAAGTGCACTGCCTGCCATCCGGAGCATTTCTTCTTTTTTATAAGGATTTTCCGTTATAAAGGTATCAACGGCAGCAAGTTCCTTTTTAACCTCAGCTAAAATATCCGGGGCAATTTTTTTTGCGCCTTCATCTTCCGCCCATTTGATTGTCTGGCGGACATCACCGAGGGTCTTCTCTTTGATTGCCCTGAGTTCAAGGATTCTGAATGTCTCGACCAGCCTGACCTGGTTTTTCTGAGCCCATTTGAGATTATCATCTTCTATTGCCCCGGTAAGTTCAAGGAACCTTTTTTCCGCCGCAGCATAGTCTTTTTCAAAAATAGTTGCGCCGGCGGTTCTCGCATCCCCTCGTGCTTCTATCAGTTTGGCAAGAGCGGTTTTCGCGACCTCGGCATTATCCAAAGCACGTTTCAGATAGGCACGCCCTTGAGCGACGTTATCCAGGATACCCGAAATCTCATCCCCCCGGTTTAGGCCATCCTTGGCTCCATTAAGATTTTCCTCTGCTGTGGCAAATGATGAAGGGGCAAGGACGTTAATCTGATCTTTCCTTGCAGCGATTATTTCGGTATCCAACATGCTGACCTGTTCTCCGGGATTTTCCGTGACGGCAATGGGTTCTACCTGCACTTTTGGCCCGGCACAACCCCATAAGACAAGAATAAGAACAACTAAAAAAGCACCATTGGTAAAGAGTTTCCTTCTCATTACGTTTCTCCTTAAATAATCTTAATTATAACAATCAAATTGTGTATTCAACAGTTACAGAATTGGAAGAGAGCTTCTCCCCTGCGTTTCTTTTGCTTGTTGAGATTTGGAAACAGCACCATTTTGCATAGAACCATATAATTTCTTCATAAGCAGGTATTCGCGATCCTATTCTGTTTACAATGACTTTCCTTGATTGTAATCGCCAAACCTTGTCAAACGCTCTATTCTACTTGCCAATCGTTCTTTGACTTCCCTCTGGCCGTCAGATCGGCTATCATCAATGCAAATTTTGTTATCAGGGGCACGGTTCCATAATCCTGCAATAACAAGCCGTATTCAACAAAGTCAACAAAATTCTGCGCGTGTGCAAGGTTAGTGAGCCCTTTGGAAAAACCGTTCATAATCCAGGCTAAAAAAATTTGACTTGATTATTCCAGGCCTCTCAATCCACCATTGTAATAAATATCAAAAGTTATTATTAGCTTTACAGGTACACTGGCAATGGATGTGTATACGATACAGCCTGCCCTATACCCACTTCAAACCAGAAAGCCCATGAACCGAATTCCCGACTTTCTGGGTGGCATGCAAAATTATGGTTTCGAAGTTTTAAGCGGCTTCGGAGAC
>CALZHT010000019.1 GCA_945787445.1 uncultured Desulfobulbaceae bacterium | reverse complement strand
ATGCAGTGTTTATTGCTGTCAAAAAACTCCCTCAAACCTTTCCCGATATTTTTTCCTGTGTAATTCGCCTTGAATTCAATATATGTAACAGCATGAAATTTCCGGATTATTGGAAAAAATTTTCACAATTATTCGCATTTCCGGAATGTTTACTGCTTTCCAAGTAGTTATTATTCCTAGTTATCCTTAACTGCCTAAAATAAAATAACAAAAAATATTAACTTATCGGGCATGGAATTTGCATTATTGAACATTGTTTTGATAAAAAAATTATAAATAAATTTATACAAATGGGCAGACAAATGTTAAGAGAGATGATCGGAGGAAGTGAAGATGGATGTGGGAGTTAAAAAATCGGTCTCCATACCGATAGAGGACAAAGGATTGACAACGGCCGAGCTGCTGGTTCAGCTGTTGGAGCAGGCCGGGGTGGAATACATTTTTGGCGTACCTGGAGGGGCGATTGAGGATCTCAATACAGCAATTTACAATAGCAAAAAGATAAATCCTATCGTGACCAAGCATGAAGAGGGTGCCGCTTTTATTGCAGACGGCTATGCCAGGGTTTCGGGAAGACTCGGTGTGTGCTGCTCAACAGCCGGTCCCGGGGCGACCAATCTGATTACCGGCCTGGTAAGTTCATATGCGGATTCCATCCCGGTTTTAGCTCTCACGGGGCAGGTGGCAACATCGGTATTTGGTAAAGGGGCAATCCAGGAGTCGGGGGAGGAAGGAGTAAACATCACCTCCATTTTTCGACATTTTACCAAATACAGCGGCATGATGATCAATGAGAAGCGAACCGCGGCCATGTTTGAAAAGGCATTTAAGCTGGCTTTTTCCGGCAGAAAAGGACCCGTGCATCTCAGCCTGCCTTCTGATGTGATGAAGCGGCAAGCAGGAAGGTCTAATCCCTGGGTGGTTAAATCCAAGACCAGGCTTTTTGACCGCGCCAGTGTAAAGAAGGCTTCGGAAATCCTGCTGCGCGCCAAAAGGCCTGCTATTATAGCGGGGTGGGGTGTTGTTCTCTCACGGGGAGCCAAGGAGCTTTTGGAGTTGGCCCAATTTCTAAAAATACCGGTTGCTACTTCGCCAAAAGGTAAAGGGGTATTTCCCGAGTCGCATGAGCTCTCTCTGGGAGTACTTGGTTTCGCGGGATCATCAGTGGCCCGGGAATATATCCTTGAGGGGGAAGTGGATGTCCTTCTAGCCGTGGGCACCAGTTTTAATGAAATGATGACCGGAGGATGGGATGAGAGATTACGACCATCAAAGGATCTCATTCAGATTGATGTGGATGCCGAAGAAATCGGTAAGAACTATCCTGTAAACATGGGATTAGTTGGTGACGGGCGGACTGTGCTGCGTGAAATCTATTTTGCTGTCAGAAGACAGTTGATAAGGAACAGTGATCAAAAAAAAGCCCTGGAAAATAGAGAGATTCCCTCGGTCGCAAAACTCAAGGAGAAGCATCCTGTGACCCCTTCAGCCAAGACTTTTTCAGGACTTTATCATCCGCAAAAACTGGTTGAAGATATCCAGAAAGGTTTCCCGGATAATGCCATCTTTTTTGCAGATATAGGTACGAGTATGGCCTGGGCCATCCGCCACATGATTATTGACAGGCCTTATTCGTTCTATGTTTCTCTCGGTTTCGGATCCATGGCGTATGCGGTTGCCGCCCCTATAGGCGCAAAACTGGCCTTTGCCGATCGCCCCATAGTTGCCCTTGTGGGGGATGGAAGTTTTCTCATGAATGGTTTTGAGGTGGCCACGGCTGTGAATTATAATATTCCGGTGGTATGGATCATCTTTAACAATGCCATGCTCGGCATGGTTTATCACGGCAGGAAGCTTTTCAAACAGCCCATTCCTGAAGGCATCCCCTCACAATACCGCCGGGTGAATTTTGCCAAGGTGGCCGAAGGTCTCGGGGCCAGAGGAATCCGTATTGAAAAGGAGAATGAAATCACCGATGAACTTATACAAGACATAATGGCCACCGGCCAGCCTACCGTGCTGGATGTTTGGATAGATGAAGAAGTAGTACCGCCTATTCATAGCCGCATCAAGACAGTGGATAAGCATTTTGCCGCCTAGCAGGAGTTTTTTTAAAGAAAAGATATCAACCACCACTTCTAAGCCCTCCCTCTATCTATATTCTAACTCAGGGTCTACACAAAATTGCGAACTACAGCAATTTTGTGTTAAACGCGACTTCGTCGCTATAAAGCTTCAAAATAATTAGTTTGTATTATAAAGTGGCTTGGTGGGTTGTCCTGGGTAATCGGTGTATCAAGTTTTAGTTGCCATGGTTAAAAAAATTTGTTATAAGCCCTGATTTTTTTCATCATGGTTTTGGCTGCAGCCGTGGAAAACAATTCACAGCTTGTCATTTTTTATAGGATTCAGCATCATTGTGATGTTGAGGGGCGTCGGTGCTGTGTCATTTCATAGCCGGCCTTAAATTTCCATGTGAGCAGACCATGTGGGTTATTTTAACGTTTGACCAATGCGACAGGCACGGGATTAACCATAATTTCCGGTAAATTCTTCTCGCCTGTGCTAATTTCCCCAAAGGGAAGCAGAATTAAGAGGTGGTGTTTATGTTGCAAAGCGGGCAATGCATATATTATGGCGGCGGCCATCAGGGAGCTGAAAGTGCGTTTGGTGAGGCTGCCGAAAAATGGGGGGTTACGGAAGTTAACTTTACTTTTTCCGGCCAGCAGATCGCTCGGCAGAAGAATGTAAATGAGCTTTCGGACGATGATCTGCAACGTGGCGATATCAGTATGGAACTGGCCTCCAAGATGATGGGCAGAAAGTACTATGATGCCGAAAAGATCCGCAAGGTCCTCCAGACCATTTTTCATATGGTGAACAATGGTCATCAGGTATTTGCCGTGGGGTATATCCTTGAAGACAACTCTGTGAAGGGCGGCACCGGCTGGGCAGTGGAATTGGCAAAACTTTTTAACCGGCCGTTAAGCGTGTTTGATCAGAACAAAAACCAGTGGTTTAGCTGGCAGAACGGGGCATGGAAAGAGGATTCCCCCCAAATTATGCACGAAACCTTTGTCGGTTCCGGGACCAGGAACCTCACCGAGGAAGGGAAAAAGGCCGTTGAAAAACTTTTTGTAGATTCTTTTGGTTCCCAGTGACCTGCCTCTGTTAGGGTGTGCACCTCACCCAGTTTTTGCTTGACAATATTCGCTCCCAAGGGTAAAAAAACCTGTTTTTAGTTTTTACTCGGGCGGCCTGCAAGGCCGTCCTTTTCATTTGCATTGGACACATAAAGTAGGACCATTTATCCTACAGTTCTTTGGGGATGCCGGACCCTGGCAAGTGACAGGTCGGCATTTTTTACTTGTAGTTTCTTGTACCTATTCGGATATTTTTTTAGAAACCGTGTATTTATAAGTATTATTACGGTTGAGGTTACAATCATGAAGAAGAATCTGGAAAGAGTTCGCAATATCGGGATCAGCGCACATATTGACTCGGGGAAGACCACGTTAACCGAACGTATTTTGTTCTATACCCAGCGAATTCATGCCATTCACGAGGTCAGGGGAAAAGACGGAGTTGGCGCCAAGATGGACTCCATGGAGCTTGAAAAAGAGCGTGGAATCACCATCCAGTCTGCCGCCACCTATTGTTCCTGGAAAAATCACGAGATCAACATTATCGATACACCTGGTCATGTTGACTTCACCATAGAAGTAGAACGAGCGCTGCGGGTGCTGGACGGCGCAGTGCTTATTCTCTGCTCGGTCGGCGGGGTGCAATCGCAGAGTATCACCGTGAACCGGCAGATGGGGCGCTACAAAGTTCCGCGCATTGCCTTTATCAACAAGTGCGACCGTACCGGCGCCAATCCGGAGCGCGTGACCCAGCAGCTCCGTGATAAATTGGGTCTCAACGCTGTATCATTGCAGCTGCCCATCGGGCTTGAGGGAAACCTGAAGGGTATCGTTGATCTTGTCACCATGAAAGCCCTGTATTTTGAAGGTGAAAACGGTGAAATTATCAGAGAAGATGAAATCCCAGCCGAATTGGTTGACGAAGCAAATACAAAACGGGAAGAACTGCTTGATGCGGCCTCCATGTTTTCCGACGATCTCATGGAAGCTGCCCTTGAAGGCACACCTACCCCGGAGATGATCAGCGATGCAGTACGGAAGGGAACAACCAGTCTGGAGCTTACCCCGGTGTTTGTCGGTTCCGCCTATAAAAATAAAGGGGTGCAGCCCTTGCTCGATGCGGTGAACTCCTATCTTCCAACTCCGAGCGATATTAATAATATCGCCCTTGATCTGGACAACAATGAACAGGAAGTTTCGCTGAAGTCGGATTACAATGAGCCGCTTGTCTGCCTGGCATTCAAACTGGAAGACGGGCGATATGGCCAGTTGACCTATATTCGAGTCTATCAGGGCACTATGAAGAAAGGCGACACCCTGGTCAACAACCGCACCGGCAAGAAAGTGAAAGTCGGCCGTTTGGTGCGGATGCACGCCGATGAGATGGAAGAAATTGAAGAATCAGGCGCCGGTGATATTGTCGCGCTTTTCGGGGTAGATTGTGCGTCAGGTGACACCTTTACCGCCAGTGAAATCAATTATTCCATGAGTTCCATGCATGTTCCTGCATCGGTTATATCTCTTGCCATTATCCCTGCGGACAATAAAGCGCAGGTGAACATGTCCAAGGCGCTCAATCGTTTTACCAAAGAGGACCCGACCTTCAGAACATTTGTTGATGAAGAAACCAACGAAACCATTATTTCCGGCATGGGCGAATTGCACCTTGAGGTCTATATAGAGCGGATGAAGCGGGAATACAACGCAGACGTGGAAATAGGTCCGCCGCAGGTTGCCTATCGGGAAACAATAACTCAGCAGGCCGATTTCAATTACACCCATAAAAAACAATCCGGCGGTGCCGGCCAGTTCGGCAGGGTCGCTGGATATATGGAGCCGTTGGAAGAAGGTGACTACGAGTTTGTTGACAAGATCGTTGGCGGTGTTATCCCCCGTGAGTATATCCCCTCCTGTGATAAAGGCTTCAAAAAGAGCCTTGCAAAAGGAGCCCTGGCTGGTTTTGTCGTAACCGGGGTCAGGGTGGTAATTAACGACGGCTCCTCCCATTCCGTGGATTCATCTGATATAGCATTCCGCCAGGCGGCGGTTGGCGCTTTTAAAGAAGGATTCAGCAAAGCAAAACCTGTGCTTATGGAACCCATTATGAAGGTTGCTGTTGAAGGGCCGTCTGAGTTCCAGGGCGGTGTCATGGGAAGCTTGAATCAACGCCGTGGCATAATTATCGGTACTTTTGAGGAAGGCGAGTATACTGTGGTGGAAGCCGAGGTGCCGCTGTCCGAAATGTTTGGATATTCGACGGTGTTGCGCTCTTTGACCCAGGGAAAAGCTGAGTTCACCATGGAGTTTTCATCGTATAAGCATGTTCCGAAAAACGTAGCTGAAGAGTTGATCAAGGAAGCGCAGCAAAAGAAGCAGAAGAACTAATCGGTGTCTTGGGGATGGAGCCGAATTTACATTATTGATGAAATCGTAAAAATTACGATTCCATCAATGTGTTACGTTGTAACTAGTTGAAATTGCATGGCACGTTAACCGCTTTCCCGACTTTTTAGGGGATTGTCATTATTGAGGGTGAAACAATGAACAGAGACGATATGATCAAAAACAGTCCGCTGCGGCTTCTCAACCCAGATATGAACGGTGGAGGAGTACAGCAGCGTATGGGCTTGCTTATGGCACGCGCCGGCGTTGGTAAAACCGCGGTCTTGGTCCAAATTGCTTTAGATAGTTTGCTGCGTGGCAACAAAGTGCTTCATGTTACTATTGGCCAGAGCTTTGCGAAAACCAAGATCTGGTATGAAGATATTTTTAAGGATTTGGTGAACAGCTTTCAGTTGGAAAATGCCTATGAAGTTTTTAATGAAATTATGCCGCAGCGCATGATCATGACATTCAATGTATCGTCCTTCAGCAGGCCTAAACTGGAAGAACGTCTCAATGATTTGATATATCAGAATATTTTCCGGCCAAATTGTCTGGTGATCGACGGCTTTGATTTTGAAATCCTTGGCCGCCAGGCCCTGGTTGATTTGCGCGAGTTGATGGAGACCATGGATCTCCATATGTGGTTTTCCGCCGTCAGCCACCGTAAGGACAACCGGGTAAGTGAAGCAGGTGTGCCAGCCCCTTGTCATGAGATTGACGATCTGTTCGACACTATCATCCTGCTCAAGCCGGAATCAGAAGAAAAAAGTATTGCCCTCGATATCATCAAAGATACAACGGGAAGTACTGCGCCTGGCAAGCTGCTTAGTCTTGACCCCTCCACCCTTATGATAAAAAAGGCATAGTTACAGAAGGGGCTGATTCGAGTTTCAGGGAGTTACAAAAAGTGCCTAAAGTTCGAAGTGCCTAAAGTGCCTAAAGTTATGGTATTTATGCCCCCTTGAGGGGTATAAATCCTTTAAATTTAAGCACTTAACCAGGAATCAAGCAATTTCCCCTAGGGTCCCTCTATCTCCTCAATATTACGTCATGGGGTCAGGAGTTCTGAATTCGGGCATGCAAATTTCCTTTGGATCTGATACCATCCCAAGTTCATCCTGAGAAAATTTATTCTTTTTTAAATTATGTTTACCACTCATTTTCAGCCAATTTTGCTTGGTAGGTTCATAATGAGTTGATATCCTGTTTTTTGTCATTTCGAACGAATGTGAGAAATCCGGTTTGTTGGGCAATACGATTTCCCCCTTGGTCGAAATGGCAGGAGATTTTATAACCAAAGAAGAATAAGGCTGAAAATGAGTGGTAATCAGATTTTAAATTTCAGTATATCAATATGAAGTTTCGTCCCTGCATAGATCTCCACCAAGGCAAAGTAAAGCAGATTGTCGGTTCAACATTATCAGATCAGAATGTTGATGCGGTACGGACGAACTTTGCCTCTGAACAACCGCCTTCTTTTTATGCACACATGTATAAAAGGGACAGTCTCACCGGCGGGCATGTGATCATGCTTGGTCCTGGAAATGATGCGGCAGCGGCTGAAGCGTTACAGGCCTATCCCGGAGGGCTGCAGGTTGGCGGTGGTATTACAGCTGATAATGCCAAAGAGTGGTTGTCCCTGGGTGCGAGTGGGGTGATAGTTACTTCCTATGTTTTCAAGGATGGCCGGGTTTTTGAAGACCGGTTGCAGAAGCTTGTCAGCATGGTGGGCAAAGAAAACCTTGTCCTAGATCTCAGTTGCCGGAAAAAAGGGAGTGAGTATTATGTGGTGACGGATCGCTGGCAAAAGTTTACCGATATCACAATCAATCAGGAATCATTGCACTTTTTTGCCCGATTCTGCACTGAATTTTTGATCCATGCTGTGGATGTGGAAGGAAAATGCGCCGGGATTGACGAGCAACTCGTTGAACTGCTTGGCAGAATGTCACCTGTCCCTACTACCTATGCCGGTGGTGTGAAAAGCATGGCTGATATGTACCGCGTAAAAGAACTTGCCGGAAACCGGTTGGATGCGACTATTGGCAGCGCTCTGGACATTTTCGGCGGTACGGGGGTAACTTACAAGGAAGCGGTCCAATTCAACAGCCGCGAATTAGCCGAGCGATGATATGATCCTCGCCGATATTGTCTGCTCTCGTAAAAAGTTGGGAACACGGTTCCTGTGCCATGTGATTGCAAGGGATTACCGCGTAATACATTGAAGAACCGTCAAGAATTCTTTAAGAACATTCCCACCTGTACTTACCGGCCGTCTCAGCGCTTGGAGTCATAAGGGTCAACACGCCCGCATTGCAGATAAATCGTTTTTTCCATTCCATCAATTGTGCAGTTTCTCTAGTAAATCCTTGGATCTGTCAGCAGGAATGCGGTACGTTTTCAGGATGCTCGGAAGTTCGGCTTCTGCCTTTTTTCTGTCCAGTACAATTTTCACGCCCCATCTGTTTTCAAAAACTATAAACGGTTCATCTTTTGATTCTTCTACAATACGGATCAACTGGCGAAGATTATTGATTTTCCGGCCATTGACTTTGGTGACCCTGAAATCCATATTGCCGTGGTACCCTTTATTCACATCGGCAGGAAGCACCTTGACAAGATTGACAACTTCTTCCCGTGCTGCGGTAGGTAACTCAAATGAATAGTAATAAATAAGGTTTTTGGGAGCCTGGTCATACCAGACATCGCCAAAGACTTGCAGATAGTTGACAGTCAAGGGACTGAAGACCAGCCCACCGTAAATATAATAGGAGGGCCGGGTATCGTACTGCTTAATGGGGACCAGTTGATTTTTGCCCAAGGGTTTGGTGAGTTTCACCGTAATGGTTTGCGGTATGCCGTTCCTTAATATTTCGAGGCCCAGCATATCACCTAGATGATGTTTGTTTATGTAATAATTCAAACTTGTCCGTTCCTTGTGCCGGAATTCAACGGTGCCGTCTTCAGCTATCTCGTGACCATCAATCTTCATGATTACATCATCGGGTTGCAGATGTCCCTCTGCAGATGAATTGATAATCACCTTGGTCACCAGAACGCCTGAGTCTTCCTTGCCAAGGCCATATTTCCTTTTAAGGCCTTCATTTTCCATGTTCTGGGCAATTACCCCCAATGAGGGAAAACCATCATAGGCGCCGTCCTGCAAGTCTTCTAAAAAGTGGTTGATAACAGGCACCGGCACTATATAACCGATATCATTGGCAACAAAAATGGTCTGCATGACAACACCCACAAGCGTGCCGTTTGCCAGCACCGGCCCGCCACTGTTCCCAAGGTTGATGGCGGCGTCCAATTGAATGGCAAGGAGGGTCAGATTGCTGTGCACATAGGTCTGGTATTCCACCCTTGAGACCACTCCCTTTGTAGTGCTTAACGTATCGCCGCCTTCAGGAAAACCATACACCAAGACATCCTGCTGAACTTCAGGCAAGCCTCCAAACTCAAGAGGTGTAATGTCCTTAAAAAAGGTAGGATCATCAACAGTAAGCAGAGCAAGGTCCGCTTCATGGGAAATTGCCAGGATTTTTGCTTTATATTTTTGGGGCTGGCCATGGAGCCTGACCTGGATAAAAGTGCGGTCGCTGACCACATGGGCGTTGGTGAGGATTTTGTTGCCCTCGATAACGCAACCCGAGCCATTTACTTGGACATTTCCCAACATGTTCCAGGGATTGTTGTAATCGGGTTTGCTTTGGATGGCGAAAATCTTCACCATGGCATCCCGCACATCGGTTTCGGCAAGGGCCGGTGCGTTAGAGAAAAAAAGAAAAAGCATCAACCCTGCAAGAACAGAAAACATTTTTACTGCAGCGCTCATTATGCAAGCCATGGAATATTCCAAGATTTTTTAAGGATTTATCGATAGTTATGAAGCGGCACTGACTTTCTGCTTACATCGGAAAGCATTCTCTGTCAAGAGGTATGGGGGTAAAGGATCTGTTTTTAGGAATTGGTTCTCGGGCACCGTGATGTCAATAATATAACCGGCCTGTCCTTCCCAAAAAGGACCGGACGGTTTGATGAAATGAATAGGATACATTGTCAGCCTAGAATTTAAAAGCGAGCTGGGTGGTAAAGGTGTGGGACATATCTCCGTTGTCAGGATCTGTAAGCAAATATTCCAGCGCCACAATTGCACCATCGATTATGCCGTAGGAAACAGTGGCGCCGTATCTGTTCATGTCGTTCCTGAAATCATCCGCCTTTTCAAAACGGACAGCAGCCCCAAATTGTTCGGTAATGGATATGGCGGCCCCGAGATTAATTGCCCAGGGTTTGTCTCCGGTGAGATCGCCGTTTGGATCAATGACCTCCTGGTTGAATTCATCAAGCGCACCGACATGTTCGCCGATAATTGCGAATTGGCCGAATACCAGATGAATATATGCCGAGCCTGCCGGCGTGTCTGAGGTGTATTGGTTCGGCGGTCCCGTATCAACCAGGCCCAGATCACTCTCCGCTAAATCACTGATTAGGGAGACACCGTAGGCAATGTTTTTTCCGAGATTCATGTCAACCGAAAACACAAAGGAATCAATATTATCGTGGTCGTCCCGGACATCGGCGTCACCATTGAAAAAGCCGAGATTGGCGGAAATCGTTTCGTTTTTCCAATTGAGCACCAGGGCCGTGTTGTTCGTCTCCCCCAAATCAAGGGTAAGGGGGTCGGTGATCATGTTGGTGGAGAAATTGCCGAACGGCAGGTAAAATTTTCCGGCAATGAGTCCTGAAGTGCCGCCGCCAAATTTCTTTGGACAGTATATGATAATGTTGGCTTCGTCCACGTCAAGATCTGTTTGGTCTTCCTCATGGAGAAAGACAATGTGCCCCCCGATATTGTCGGTAATCCTGAGATCGGCGGCAAGCTGGGCGGTTGCCACAATGACATCGCTGCTTTCCGGTCGGCCCTCGGTTTTATTGTAGAAGGCTTCAATTTCAACGAGCCCCCAGAAGGTCAACCTTCTGCCGAGCGCTGCAATGGAAAAGGGCTTTTCCTCACGGGGCGCTTCGCCTTCAAGTTTGTCAATACGTCTTTTTAAGCTTTCAATTTCACTCTTTGTTTCAATATCAAAGGCTTGGCTCTGCGATGCCGCTATCAGCAAGCAGGTGCAAGCACACAAGACACCTCTTGACAGCTTGAACATTCTCTTTATCCCCTCAGTAACCGTAAAACGAGTAAAGATGTTGCCACCGATATTTACGAAATATATTCGCCCTTGTCAAATTATCAGTGTAATAGTGTGCTGGTAAGGCAGGTACATCAATTGTATTTTTGTGGATTGCATGATGGACAGCCTTGTATGTAGAATGGTCTTTCGAGGTGGCTTTCCAGCAGTGACGAGCCCTGGTGCGCCGCCAGTGAATTTTTTTGGACAGTGCATGGTCAGCTTCTTTTTCACTGCCAGCTTTTAGATGATGGCTTCAATGCCTCTTAGGCCGCTGCTGACACGGATCACCTCTTCTACCGGCGAAATAAAAATTTTACCGTCTCCTGTTCTTCCGGTCCTGGCCGTATTTTCGATGGTGGTGACAATTTCCTCCAGTTTTTCTTCCGTGCAGATGATCTCGATCCGCACCTGGGCAGGATAGCCGATGGAAGAGGTTTGCCTGCTTTCCTTGACCCGGCGGCTAAAACCACGCCCCATGCCGCGCACCTCGGTCATGTTGGCGCCGGGAAAGTTCTCTATTTTATGAAGCGCATAAACCACGTCATCTAGCATATTGGGGCGTATGATTGCGACAATTCGTTTCATGATATTTCCCTCCCATTTTCATATTTTGTAATCGTTCACAAGTGGTACAAAGTAACGGTAACCGCCACCGCCACCGCCGCGGAAACGTTTACAAGTGCCCCAGGTGTGCGTGATCAGGGGGAGTGACTATAGACCCTCTATGTCGCTTTCCCTGAGCGCGTGCAGATGGGGTGCTTGTGAACGTTTACTCAAATTTTCCTTCAATCCAGCCATATACGGCAGGGATTACAAACAATGTTAACAAGGTGGAGGTGGTAAGCCCGAAGACCACAACGGAAGCAAGCGGGCGCTGCACCTCCGAGCCTATGCCGGTGGCCAGCAGTAACGGCATGAGACCGAGAATTGTCGTGAGGGCGGTCATCAGTACGGGACGCAAACGGAGTAGAGCGCCTTTCTGGACCGCTTCTGCAACGCTCAAACCTCTCTCCCTGAGATCATTAAAATAGGTAACCAATACCATGCCATTCTGCACTGCTATGCCAAACAGCGCGATAAAGCCCACCGAGGCCGGCACCGACAGGTAGTTGCCGGTAATGAAAAGCCCCAGAACTCCACCAACTAAGGCGAGAGGGACATTAACAATAATGATTAACGCCTGCCGCAAGGAATTGAAGGTCATCCATAACATGAAAAAAACCCCGGAAATAACGATTGGAACGATAATCGACAAACGGGTCATGGCCCGTTGCTGATTTTCGAATTGGCCGCCGTATTCAACCGTATACCCCGGCGGCAGGGTGATTTTTTCGGCAACCCGTTGCCGGATATCCGCAACCACGCTGCCCATATCGCGGCCACGGATGTTGCCTTGCACAATCCAGCGTCGCTGATTTTTTTCCCGGTTGATCTGAATCGGTCCGATGACCTGTTTTACCTCGGCAACCTGTCCCAGCGGGATCAATCCCTTCTCGTGGGTGGCCAGCAGCATATTGCGGATTGCCTCGGGTGTATCACGATATTGTTCCTGATAACGCAGATGGATGCCGAACCGGCGGGTGTTGAGGTAGATGTTGTCAATAACTTCGCCGCCGACAGCCAGTTCAACCATTTCAAGAATCTGGCTTACGCTTACCCCATAGCGTGCACAAGCAGCCCGGTCGGCAATCACCTGCACCTGTGGTTGGCCGAAACTCTGTTCTGCGCTGAGGTCAACAAGTCCTTCGATATCGTCAATGGAGTTACGGATTTCCGTTGCCTTTTCCCGCAGGATCTGCAGATCATCCCCATATAATTTGATGGCGAGCTGGGTTTTGACCCCGGAAATAAGCTCGTCAAAAGCATTCTGGATCGGCTGGGTGAAATTCAACTGAATGCCGGGGATATCTTCCAGTTCAGCACTCAGCGCCTCGATCAATTTTTCCTTGTTGGTGTGCTTTTTCCATTGGCTGATCGGCTTTAATTCAATATGGACTTCAGCATAATTCACCGGATGCGGATGGCTGCCGGCCTCAGGGCGACCGATCCGTGAAACGGTCTCATCAACTTCAGAAAATTGTTTTATTTTCCGCTCCATATCCATGATTGTCTTTGTCCCCTTTTCAAGAGAGATAGAAGGGGCCATGGTGACGCCGATCATAATGGAGCCTTCTTCAAGGGTTGGAATAAACTCAGTTCCAACAAATTTAAGGGCGATGAGACTTACGGCAAGAGCTATCATTGCAGTCAGTATAACCAGTTTTTTAAACTTATAAATCGTTGTAAGCAGAGGTTTATACAAGGCGGTAAGCCAGGTCATGAATTTGAGTTCCTTATGCTCCTGATGCTTGATCATAAACAGGGATAATACAGGGGCTGCTATCAGGGCGGTCAAAATGGAACCGAGCAGGGCAAAGGAAATGGTAAAGGCCAAAGGGGAAAACATCTTGCCCTCTACGCCTTCAAGGGTGAATATCGGCAGAAAAACCAGGATGATAATTGCGATCGAGAAAACAATGGGGCGGCCGACTTCCCCGGCGGCGGTGAGTATCACCCGTGCCTTTGGCTGCTCCAACGCCTTTGGACTTCCCAGGTGGCGGTAAATATTTTCCACCATGACAATTGCGCCATCACCCAGCATACCGATGGCAATGGCAATGCCGCCAAGAGACATCAGATTGGCTGAAATCTGGTTCAAGTCCATGAAAATGACAGCAACCAGTGCGCAAATCGGCAGGGAAAGGGCGACGATAAAGGCTGTCCGCCAATTGCCGAGAAAAAGGAGTAAAACAAGGAGCACCAGGCCACTCCCTTGCAGTAAAGCGGATTTAACCGTGCCGGTGGCGTTTTCAACTAATTCGGCCTGTTCATAATAAGGAACCAGCTCAACCCCGGCCGGCAAAGATTTTTTAACCTCGGTAACTTTGTCATAGAGCTGTTCAATCACCTTGGAGGTGTTTTCACCATAGAGTTTCATGACAATACCGGAAACAACCTCTTGCTCACCATTTAAGGAAACGACACCTCGCCTGATTTCATTGCCGAAATCGACCTCGGCAATATCGCGCAAAAATATCACTATCCCCTTATGTACTTTAACCGGAATATTCCGTATATCGTCAAGTTGCTCCACAAGGCCGACGCCGCGGACCAGGTGCTCCTCGGAACCCAATACCAGAAACTGGCCGCCGACGTTGCGGTTATTTTCATTGACAGCTCCGACAACCTCATCCAGACTCAGAGAATATTTGCGCAACGACTTGGGGTTGACCTTGATTTGATACTGCAGGACATGACCTCCCATGGACAATACGTCGGTTACACCCTGGACCGTTTGCAGCTGGAATTTTACCACCCAGTCGTTCAGCTCCCGTAACCAGGTGTTGATGTCTTTGCCTCCGGTATCGATTTTTTCCGGATCAGCGGTAAGATAATAGATGAAAATCTGTCCCAGACCGGTGGAAATCGGTCCCAAGATGGGAGGTTCGTCCGTTTCGGGCAGCTCTGCCATGGCGCTTGTCAGTCTCTCGCCGACCAGTTGTCTGGCAAAATAGATATCAACGTCGTCTTCAAAATAGACATAGATTACAGCCATCCCGAAGGCGGACGTCGACTTGATCTGTTGTACATGGGGCAGTCCATTCATTGCCGATTCGATGGGATAGGTAATCAGCCGTTCTATTTCCTCCGGGGCCATCCCATGACCTTCTGCAAAAACTGGCACCATTATCGGTGAAATATCCGGAAAGGCGTCAACCGGCATATGCTGATACTTATAAACACCAAGGCCGATTATGGCTATGAGGCCGATAATCACTAATCCCGGCAGGTTAAGGGCGGATTCGATAATTCTTCTGATCATGGCCGCCTCCTTAATGTCCGTGTCCGGCGTGGGAACCGAGACTATTGGTCACTGCCATTGCCTTGAGTTCGAAGGCGCCCTTTGTTACATATGATTCGCCTTTTTTTAGTCCGGAAATGATTTCCACACTGTTGTGGTCGCGGTTGCCGGCGTCAACGGGTCTTGCTGTAAATCCATGGCCATGGGCCACAAAAACCACATCATTTCCTTCCAGGTTTTGGAGAGCCTGCAATGGCACAACCACCGGTAAATTTTCAGCGGACACCCGAACATGACCGGTGATAAAGGCCCCAGGCTGCCAATGCCCATCCTGACTATCCATAACAGCCCGAACGGTGGCGGTCCTGGTTTCTTCATCCATGAGCGGCATACTGACACCAATTTTCGCTGTTGCTTTATCTCCGTCAGGGGCTTCAATGATTATCTCCATGCCACGCTGGACAAGATGGATGTCACGGGCAGGTACTTTCAAATCGACCCAGACTGATGAAAGGTCGGCAATGGTAAAAATATCTGAATCTTCACCTACCCGCTCGCCGCGATTTATATGTTTTTCGATGATCGTTCCGGACTGGGGAGCTATGACCAGTGCTTTGGTGAGGGAGTCATGAATATGCGAATCGGCTTTGGTGCTTTGGATTGCATCGATCTCTTTCTGGGAAAGGCCGAAAATTCGTAACCGACGCTCCGCACTTTCCTGCTTCAGCTTGGCAAGTTGGTTTGCCCGTTCTTTCTCAAAGAGGTTTTGACGGTTTTCAAAGCGGGAATTATCGAGTTCCGTCAAGTAAACCGCCTGGGCTTTCTCATAGGTATTTTGTACATCCAGGAGATCATTTTCGCTGGCGATCTTTTCATCAAACAGGCTTTTTTTGCGTTCAAATGCTTTCCGAGAAACCAGAAGTTCGGTGTAACTTAAGATGAGCCGGGAGCGGAACTCGCCCATGTCGCCGAAGTTTTTCGTGCGCAGGGCATCCAGGCTCGGCTCCTGGGCAAGGAAATCAAGCAGGGCATCGGTGTTGGTGTTGATGGTACGAGCCCGTTCCAAATCATATTCTGTAAACAATGCTTCTTTATGATGTTCAAAATACTCTGTCTTGACTTCGCCGAGTTCAGCGCTTTCCAATATTGCCAGAACTTCTCCAGCCCGCACCTTGTCTCCGACCGAATTTCTGATCTCAACTGCTATTCCGGAAACCCTTGGGACAATATGGGTAACAGCATCTTCATTCAAGCGGATTTCTCCGGAAAGAGACAACTCGCTGTGCAGGCTGCCGGGACCTGCCTTTTTGATGGTCAAACCGATTTCTTTTTGCTGTTTCTCGGTTAATTCCAGCTCACCCTCATGTTCCTCTCCCTCATGGTCTTCTGCATTGGAATGTCCATGTTTCTCTTCTTCATGAGCCACATCCTCCCCATGGCTGTCTTCATTATGGTGGTCAGCTTCGGCATGATCATTGTCAGTGTGGGCCGCTTCATTCCGGGTGTGCCCGTGGGCATGGTCATTATTCCCCTCGTGTTTCTCATCCTCGGGAAGGCCTTTCTCAAGCGTGCTACCGGTTTTTTGGGTTGTATGTTTATCTTCAGCCTCGTCTTTGTGGCCATCTGCAGAAAAAACAACCTGGCCTAAAAAAATTAAGCCAATCATCAGAGCGGCGACAAGAAAAGTGCGTATCAGTTTATTATCCATTACTCCTGTTCTCCTTTATAGATCGTATAAATCAAATTATATTTGCTCATTCACTAGTGTGTAGCCGACAAGGGAATCCGCCTCCAGCTTGAGTTGCCATAGTTCGGCCAACAGTTCCAAATGCTCATTTCTCGCTTTCAGCAAAGACCGTTGCGCTTCAAGCAAATCAAGATAATCCTGTTCACCCAGCCGGTATGCTTTCTGAACAGAGGCGAAAGCTTTCTCCGAAACAGGAACGATGGTGTCCCGCATGGAAAGATAGTTTTCCCAGACGCCTTCCAGTTCATACATGGTTGCTGACAGACTGGTTTGCAGTTCCAACCCGCCGGCTTCTTTTTCTTTTTTGGTTTTGTTGAGAAGTGCGCGTGCTTCGGCGATGCCGCCTTTGTTGCGATCAAAAAACGGCAACGGAATGCTTACTTCCAAGAAATAGGCGTGATCGTTGGTTTCCTCGAATTGCTGGATGCCGCCTCCTATTTCCATATCAGGGACTGCTTCAGCCTTGGCCAGCCGGAGTTTGTTTTCTGCCAGAACAACCTGTTCCGTTAATAATCGATAGGTTGGACTTTTGTCTAATCGCTCCAAGAGCTGGTCTTTATTCTGCAAAGAAGGTTCGGCAAAGAAATCGCCTGCTATCCCAGCAAAATCGGGGGCAGATCCCCCCCAAGTTGCTGCGAGGGAAAGACGAGCTGCATCTACAATCCTTGCCATTCGTTTGACTGTGGTCGCAGCTGCGGCAGTTTCAACCGCAAATTTTGTTTCCTCCAACGGAGAAGCTTCACCTGAGGCCACTCGTTTGCTTATAACATCAGCCGAAACCTGAGTAAGCTGCAGATCATTTTCTGCCAGTTTCAATTTTTCCTGAGCGATATACACTTCGAGAAAACGTTTACTGACCTCGGTAGACAACGCAATTACCTGGGCTTCTCTTTCAAACATGACCAGTTTGTTTTCCTCGGCAGCAAGTTGTTTCCGTTTGGAGAGTTTACCTCCCAAAAGGATTTCCTGACTGATGCCTATTCTACTTGCCATGGCATCATTGCCGGAAAAGTCTCCGGAGCCGCCAAATTCTTCAATTTCAGCAATCAGTTCGGGATTCGGCAAAACAGCAGCCTGTTGGGCCGCGGCTTTTCTCCCTTCCATTTCGTGGGCGGCTGCCGCAAGACGCGGATTTTGAGATATTGCCAAGTGTATTGCTTCATCAAGGGTGATGATGCGATTTGTTTGTTGTTTAACAACGAGTGTTTGTTTGTATTTTTCTTGGGAATCATCTTTGTTGGAGGGAAACGAAGCCGGATTCCCTAAGTTTTCAGCAAAAGCAGGCATACTTATGATGATAAACAATAAGCCGCCAAATAAAGCACTTGCTGACACATTGAATTTCATGATTTTCTCCTAAAATATTTAATAGCTTCAACGCAAAATTGTGAACAGCAGCAATTTTGTGTTAAGTTCGACAGCATCGTTAAAAAGTTTCAACCAACAATGGAACTTGAATTACGTGATTTAGGGAGAGGCGCCGAGCAATCGTCGGCAGTCGGAAATCAAATCAGGAGAACTACTGTGCGAAGGGTGAGGAGAGGGTTGTTTTTCGTTTTTAGGTTAGAAAAAGAAAGAATAGACAATCTTTGGACAGGAAAAGAGAAAAAAGCCTCCTCCGTTTTTACGAATATGTTGGCGAGAGTTTGGCTGCCATCTCTTTGGTTTTTCCGGTTTGGTGAAAAAAGAAATGTTTTGCATTCTGCATTATCAGCACACGTAGTACCGAAATCAATACATTCTTTATGATGATCATCAATCGCATTTATTGTCCCTGGTTGGTTGGCAAGGGATTTCGTCCGGCAAGCTACTGCTTCAACGTCGAAATGCCCGTCCTCTCCGATGCAGATTTTCAGATGGGCTTCAACAGGCAGGCTATAAAAAACCGCAAGGAGTATGACCAGTAAGATGGTAATTTTTTTACGCAGCGTGGAAAACTTTATCATAAAAATACCCTAATCAAATATATTTATTTCAATACGAAAAAATATAGCAAGGGTTGATGGATCTTCTCAATTAACAGATCGAAAAAAATAATTTTAGTTCCAAAAATGATGACCCCGTAATTCTGGTAACCTTATGAAATTTCATTTATCGGCTAGGGGTTCGGCAGTCCTGTCCTGCCAAATAATAAGTGTGGTAGTGTATTCTATTTGGGCTGTTTCAGCAAGCATCATTTTGGTTTTTTGCGATTGCATATTGGACAGCCTTGCATGCTCAGTGGTCTTTCGAGATGGCTTTCCAACAGCAATTGGTCATTACTGAATATATCGCTGGTTAAACCATCCGCAGTGATCCTCCCTCTATGGATAACAATGGTTCGGTGGCAGAGTTCCAAAGCCATATCCAGGTCATGGGTCGCAATGATTTTTGTATGGGTGAAGGAGCTGAGTAGTCTGATAAGGGTACGCCTGGTCTTGGGGTCAAGGTTTGCAGTCGGTTCGTCCATCACCAAAATATCCGGCGACATGGCAAGCACCGTGGCAATGGCTACAGCTCTTTTTTCACCGCCTGAGAGGCGATAAGGGGGGCGGTTTTTAAGGTGCAATGCATCCACAGTCTGTAATGCGGTTATTACTTTTTCGTCAACTTCATTAACCGGCAGGCCGAGGTTGAGTGGGCCAAAGGCAACATCATCCCGTACAGTGGGCATGAAAAGTTGGTCGTCTGGATCCTGGAAAACCATGCCAACTGTGCGACGCACGCTGTTTAGCGTTTCTGGTGTGAGAGGATACTCCCCAATGCGGACAGAACCGGAAGATGGGGCCAAAGAGCCGTTTAAATGGAGCAGCAACGTAGACTTTCCAGCACCATTTGCCCCGACCAAAGCTACAGATTCACCGTGCTTGATGGTGAAAGACAAGCCATTGATGGCCTCGGTGCCATCAGGATAATTGTACCGGAGGTCGTTTACCTCGACAATATGATGACTCATGGATAAAGCCCCATAACAAGATCGCCGAATAAGGCGGGGATATCAATAAACCGCATGATCAAAAAGGCCAACAGCCAACCACCGGCAAACAGATAATCCCCTTTTTGTATTTTCAGGTCGCGCATCAACCGTATTTCACCGTCAAATCCCCTGCATAACATGGCCAGATGTATGCGCCGGGCTCTATTTATGGTGCGCAGCAAGAGATGGCCGATAAGGGATGAAGCAACATGAATGGTCATGCCCCGTCCATTGAATGTCCTCAGTCTTCGTGCTCTGACAAGACGTGATGCTTCTTCGATCAGGATGAAGATGTACCGATACAGGAAAAGGAGTTGCAAGACAAAAATTCGCGGGATTTTGAATTTTTCCAGGGCGAGACAGATTTCTCGAAAGCCGGTGGTTGCGATAAGAATGAGAGCGGCCCCGACTGTCAGAGTAAAACGGAGCAGTATTGAGGTGAATGAAATCCATCCGCCTGTGATGGCAAAGGCGCCAAACTGCAGCACTGTTTGTTTGTCGAGAAAGGGATTGAAAATGCCTATAAAAAAAGCAAACGGCGCCACCAGAAAGAGTTTTTTCAGCAGATAGGAGAGAGGCAGGTCTCCAATAGTGATCATGACGGCAGGGAAAACAAAAAAAGGCAACAGCCCCGAGATGGCGTATTTGTCAAAGGATACTACCATCAAAATGAAGAGCAGGGTAGTGAGCACCTTGGCGCGAGGATCTACCAAGTGAACCGGAGTGTTTTGGCCGGCCAGAGTCTCAAAATAACTGACGTCGAAGAAGGCGTGATGGATTTTTGCCATTTGTTATGAGGTGATCGGCTTGCTCATTCGCAAAAGAAGCACTATACCGATAATCGACAAAAGGGTCAGGCCGGCGCCTATGATCCCAGAAAGCAATGTGCCAGTTTTTAATGCAGACAATGGCGAAGCTTTTGGGGTCTGGGCGTTGTCGTATATTCCTGGTTCGTTGAAATGATAATTTGGCCATAAAGTTGTTTTTTCTTGTAACTTGGCAAGGGATGAGTGAATACCCTGTTCGGGGGGGGGCAGTTCTTTTTTGCCGGTGATTTTGGCGATAGACCACTCAAGCCCGTCAGGATTTTGCGAGGCAAACCATGAAAGTCCCCCCCCGGCAAAAAGGGCAATACATGCAAAGAGCAGGATTACCTTACCAAAAGATCGTTTCGAATCATTTTGTTGCAGCGGGTCGGCGACCTGTAAGATTTCCGGTTCAGCCTTAAAAATGAAGTTCACCACCGCAGCAGTGACAAGTCCTTCAATAAGGCCGATGATAAGGTGAATGGGCTGCATAACCAGGATAAATGATTTGAAGGGCAGTTCCGTGACGCCGGAAAAGACGGTCTGCAAAACAACAAACAAGGCGCCAAACTGCAGGGCCAGTATAACGGAAAGGATTGATGCCGCTGTAATGGATTTTGGGCTGGTGCGTTTGTTGGTGATTCTTTTATACACCAAGGGGTAGGCTATAAAACAAGGGAAGAAGCCAAGATTGAATATGTTGCCGCCCAGGGCCAAAAGACCGCCGTCGGCAAAAAATAATGATTGTATGGTAAGGATTGAGGCCAGAGTCAGAAATCCTGCGTAAGGACCGAGAAGTATGGCGAGGATCATGCCCCCGCCGATATGCCCGCTTGAACCGGTTCCTGGGATTGTGAAGTTGATCATTTGCGCGGCAAAGATAAAGGCGCCGATAACCCCCATCAAAGGTATTTTGCGGCTATCAATCTCGTGTTGCACTCTTTTGGAGCTGTAGGTGAATACTCCGCCGGTGACCAACCAGAAGGTTCCGCCAACCGCGGGAGAGAGCAGCGCATCAGCCATATGCATAGATATTTCTCCAAGGAATTTTCGCGTGCATATAATCAGTTGCACGCCTGGACAAATAATCGAACCTGTAACACGATTTTTAAAAATGTAACACCAAAGTAAAGCTGACAGTTTTGTTTGTCAAGTTTTTTGCCATTGGAAAGACAAGATTTTGCCTGGCACACAAAAGAGGCAATTAAAAAATTTTTCCGGTTGAATATAAGGTGTTTTCAGGCAATGTCTGAGAAAAATTCAGCTTTTGATTTTGGGCTTCCATAAAAAAAATAAAAAAAGAGTATTATTGCAGATATTATAAGAAAAAGAGAGATATGAAGAGATAATCAAAATATACGTAGATGTTGATAAAGGAGGATGGGATGAACTAACCGTATATAATTATTATGGCTTTTTTTATTCAGAATAAAAGTACACTTTTTTAGAGAGTTAGCTTGTGAACCTCCCGCATAGGCCTGTAAAAACATGCTTCGCGGCGGTGTGGAAAACTGCAGAATCGGGACATAAAAAAATCATGAAAACCGGTTTTGACTTTAAAAGTGGTTTTGGATTAGACTCTGGCCCAACATCGCAACAAATTCTGTTGCATGTCGAAATCCCTTTTCATGACCATACAATCAAATCCTTTAATTGGGCAATTTAGGAACAATGATGCTTTGGCAAAAAACAAAAGAGATTCTGCAAGAAAAAATCCCACCAAGCATATACACACTCTGGATCGAGCCCCTTGAATGTACACAATTAGACGAAAGCAAAATAGTCCTCACCGGCCCTGACCGTTTTTTTTGCACATGGGTTGCTGAAAAATACCTCCAATTCATTGAGGAGAGCCTGGCCGAGGCAGGCACAAAAGGACTTACAGTTCGTTTCAATTTTGGGGCAGGTACGGTGAACAATCCATTGCTGCCGGGCCATGAAGGCAAGGAGCAGCTCAGGCTGCCCTCCATTCCTCGGAACAAGGCCACCATAAGGACTCTGAATCCCCGGTATACCTTTGATGAATTTATGGTGGGTGATACTAACGCCCTGGCTCAATCTGCCTGCAGGGCCCTGGCAGAGAATGATTCCTCAGTCGGGCGTTGTCTTTTTCTCCAGGCAACCACCGGGCTGGGGAAAAGTCATCTCTCCCATTCAGTTGCGCATTACATTGTCAACAACGCCCCGGGCACCAGACTCCACTATCTTACCGCCCAGCAACTTACAGCCGAGATGGTGCGTGGTATTAAAAGCAATACCATGGAGGATTTTAAAGATAAATATCACAAACACTGTGATGTATTGCTTGTGGAGGATGTACATGCTCTGAACGGCCGAACCAAGACCCAGGCAGAACTCGCAGAGGTTCTTGATGTGCTGTTGGAGGAAGACAAGAGGGTTATTTTTACCAGCGCTATCCCGGCTAAGGACATACCTAACATTAACCAGGGGTTCCGCTCAAGACTTTCCTCCGGCCTTGTCACCAGCATCAACCCGCCGGATTTCAAAACAAGAATACTCATTATCAGACGTAAGGCAAAGAACAGTGGTCTTGATCTTTCCGAGGAGTTTATTCAATACATGGCGGAAAACATTAAAGGAGATATCCGGCAACTGGAAAGCGCCATTGTAGGTATAAAAGCAAAAAAGTGCCTTCTTAATATGGAACCCGACTTTCATATGGTCAAAGAAGTAGTTAATGAAATAGTGGGTGGAAGCCAGGAGTTGTCCGTAGAAGTTATCCGTGATTTTATCGCGCGGCAGTTTAAGGTTTCCGTGCATGAGATTCAGTCAAAATCCAGAAAGAAGGCAATCGCTTTTCCTCGGCAGGTGACCATGTATATGGCGAGAAGATGGACCAACCACGCCCTGGTGGATATTGGTAGGGCTGTCAACCGTGACCATTCGACGGTGGTGCACTCCATCCGGGTCATTACCGAAGCTATTGCCAGAAAGGGGAGTGTGCGTGGCCAGATTGACCATCTCACCAAAAAGATGAAAGACCAGCTTTTGTAATTTGTGCTGGTGTAACTTTTTTTAGGGACTTTGAAAAGAGCAGAAAAAATGAAAACAGTTTGTTGTTTGTGTAATAAGGCGGAAAGTCATCAAGGCTGGGTGGAAGAGTTAGTCCAATCCGATGTTTTGTCCCATGGGTATTGTCCGGAATGTTTTGAAAGGGCCATGGCGCAAATGAAAAAAGAAATCAATGGCAAACCATTCCTTAAAAGGCTGGGCAGAAATTCTTTTAGCAGGTAGTTATAGTGTCGTGTCAATAGCCAACTGACGCATCTTGCTTGTCCTTTGGCACTCCCCATTTGTTGCGACTTCAGTCAAACTTTACTGCCATGCTCTTTTATCCATGCCTTGTTGGCACTAGTTGTTTCCGGATGGAAACTACCTAGCCAATTATGCATCAGAAATATACAGGCTTTACTTGCGGCTTTTCCGTATCAGCGGACAACCCTCCCGCAACTAAGGCGTGGGCAACTTTCTTTGCCGCTTTGATCATTTCATTCATGCCGATGCCGTCCCATCCGAAACCACAAATGTATATATCAGCACATTCTTTTTCAAGATCCCGGCGCCATTCCAGAAGTTCGGGATGACCCATTTCCAGCTGCGGAATACCATGCTTAGGTCTAAGGACTTTGCTGAACAGGGGCGGTTCAGGCAGGTCCATGAGTTGGCGAAGATCTTCATAGGCTTGCTGGATAAGGATGTCATCTGTCAATTCCAGCCGCTCAGGATGACGCCGTCCTCCGATAAGGGCTTCCAGCAACACGGACCCTTGCGGGCTTCGGTTTGGAAACATGTGCGAGGTGAACATGGCGCCGAGACAAAAACGGTTTTCCTTTTCCGGGGCAAGATAACCAAATCCGTATGGGACTTTGGCAGATTTTCCGAAGCCCATCACTATATTAAGAATTTTTGCCACAGGAATGGAGGACACCGGCGGAGTATGTAAAGGGGAGAGCAGCTTTAATGTCTGATTAACCGGCAATGCCATAATTAAAGTCTTGGCCTGCCAGGAAGTATCAGTGGTCAGTACAACCCAAGTGCCATTTCTTTTCTCAATCCCAGTAACTGTTGAATTAAACAGGATATTTTTTCCCTGTGCCAAAGTGCTGATGAGATAGTCCATGCCTTCCGGGAAATTCATCATGGAGGGCAAAGGTCCGGAGCCGGCCGCTTTCTTTTTCTTGGCCTTCAAGCCCTTCAGTACTGAGCCGAATTCTGCTTCCAGGCGGCGGACACCGGGCATCACCGCGTCAATGCTCAATAATTCCAGATCTCCGGCAAAAGTGCCGGTTACTGCCGCATCGACAAGAGGTAACACACCTTTACCAAATCTGTATTCTGCCCACTGGCTCACCGTTTGACCTGGCGGCAGCGGTTTTTTCCAGAGATCGCCCAGGATACGAATTTTTTCGCCGAATGAAAGCAAGGGAGTTGATAAGAGTTTTTTTGGATTCTGGGGAAGCGCCTCCAATTTGCCTTGATGACAGACATAGCGAAGGAAATTTTCGAGCGGTGCTCGTTCCGCATGCGTGTCAAGGCCAAGATCAACCAACAGCTCTCGGCTTTCGGGGGTATTGTCAAGAAAACCGTGCGGCCCCCATTCCCCCTGAAAACCTTGCTCTCTAAAGGTTTCGATCGCACCACCGGGTCGCTTTTCTTTTTCAAGAAGGAGAATATCCAGCCCAGGCTGGAATTTTTGGATAAAATGGGCAGCACTCAGCCCTGAAAGACCACTGCCGATAATAAGTACATCATTTATTGTTTTCATGACTCTATACTGTTTAATAGTCTCAGTTAAGGATAATACCCATCCCTTTAAGGCAGGCAGCATTAGCTCGTATTTATTATTTTCGTGCTCGTGCGCGTGATCGTAATCGTAATCGAAAAGGAAGCATTACTTACGTGTTTGATTATGAATACAAGGAAAATCGATTTCGATCACGAGCACGAGCACGCGCACGATACAAACGGGTCTATTTGACCCATATCCGGACTTTCAGTTCTTAATATTAACTCTCCATCTTTAGACGGTGGTTGTTAAGTTTTTTTTGCATCATGCATTTTATAATGTTTTAAGGGTCGCATTAATCCCGCCATGTTCACAGATGACTTCTATGAAGCCACCGTCTCGGATCATGCCGGGATTGATGATCATTGTTCTGCCTATGGCATCCTCAGCCTTAGACTCATGGATATGGCCGGTGAGACAAAGGTCAGGTTGCCTTTTTTCAAGAAAAGCACGCAGTACTTTGCTTCCCACATGAGCACCGTTGCGTAACATATCAGTTTTCGTGGCATGAGGAGGCGTGTGGGACACAAGGATATGATGGTTTGTATTTTTCACTTTTTCATAAGCCACATTACAGAAGGCTTCAAGTTCGTTTTCAGAGTACTCGTTCGGGGTATTGAATGGAGTGGGGTTTGAACCGCCAACACCAAATATGCCCACGTTTTGAATTATTTTTCCCGTGCTGTGCAGGTTAATGTCCTCTTCGGTAAGATAGGTATCAACATCGGGATGATCAAGGTTGCCAGCCATGGCCAGAATCCGATTGTTGACCTGCCGGATTTGGGAGATAATTTTTTCCGCATCATCCCTGTGTCCGAAATTGGTAAGGTCCCCGGTGATTATCAGGAGGTCTGCGGATTCCATCCCAGGGATTTTATGAAAATTATCCAAGGACATGTGGATATCGCCAAAGGCAAGAATTCTCATGTTCATTCCTTAAAAGAGGAAATTCATCAGGATTGTTATTTGTTCCTGATTTTTTAAAAACGACAGCTAATGAAATAACAATACTGGACGCGCATGGCAAGAGCAATCCCCCCCCTTCCCATTTTGATAATGCAAGCTGTACAAGTAAACTGATTACTTCTCCGAAAAAGAAAAAACTTGCTTCCAGTAAATGTTTCGGCAAAATATGATGATCCCGCAAAAATTCGGGAAAACCGTCAAAGTGCCATGTAATTTCAACTCAAGTTTGTTTTAGAAAAGATAGTCCGTAAAACAGGAAGAGAATAAATGGAAACAGGGAAGATGGGAAAAGGTGATGCGCTACGGGTGCTCATTGCCTATTATTCTTTCAGTGGTCAGACGAATAGCCTTTTGAATGCCCTTGCATCAGGGCTCAAACAGCAAGGCTTGCGGGTTACTCTGGAGAAAATACGACCAATGGAGCCACTTCGATTTCCGGTCGGCACCATTTCTGCCACTATAAAAATGATGCTCATCACCTTTTTTCGGCATCGGGTAGCCGTTAAGGATCTTTCCAGTGCTGCTGATAAAATGTTTGATCTTGCCATCCTGGCAGGCCCCACCTGGTCGTATAACCCCAGCGGCCCTGTGCTCTCTTTTCTCGATAGGGATGGCCGGCGATTATTTGAGGGCAAAGATGTGTTGCCGCTTATTTCCTGCCGCGGTTATTGGCGCATGCATTGTTATGGTCTTAAGAAGAAACTTGTGGAATGTGGGGCCGCTATTCCAAACGTAGTTGTCTTTGCGCATCCCAGCAAGGAACCATGGAGAACTTTAGGGGTTTTTTTGAAGATTGCCGGTAAATCTCCGGAAAGGGGAAAAACAATCGGAAAATATTATACAAAGTATGGGCACTCCAAAGAACAGTTTGCCGAAGCAAAACGGTTTGGGGTCATGATCGGCGAAGCGCTGCAGCAGGGGAAATCCCTTGCCGGCCTTAACTTCAAAACTCCCATAGCTCTTCCCTAGATTCAGACTTCCTGATCCGATGGCGTAATATTGAGGAGATAGAGGAACCCTTGAGAAAATTGTTCGATACCAAGTTAAGTGCCTAAAGTGCACTAATGTTCGAAGTGCCTAAAGTTAAAGGAAGTATCTGATTAGAAAACAACAACAACTTTAGGCACTTTAGTGCACTTCGAACTTTAGGCACTCAATCGGCGTTATTGAAAAATTCGATGATATTTTGTAAATCCCTGAAATCATGTTTCGGAGTCAGGAGTTCTGAATTTAGGTATAAATCGCCAATGGCAACTTTTTACCCATGCATCCGTTTTCTTTGCGTCTTAAAATTCAACGCCTTTCCTGGCTGAAATACCATTAGAGTAAGGATGCTTAATCTCTCTCATTTCCGTAACCAGGTCGGCTATGGCGATAAGCCCTGGAGAAGCATCCCTCCCCGTCATAACGATATGCAGGGCAGGGGGTTTGTTGGCGAGCAGATCAAGTATCTCTTTTTCGGGAATTATGTTGAAATTGATGAGATAGGTGAGTTCGTCCAGGATTACCGTATGATACAGGCCGCTCATAATCTTCTTTTTGGCAAATGACCAGGCTTTGCGGCCGGCCCGTACCACCTCGTCTTTTTGTGCTTCCCAGGTGAATCCTGTGCCCTTGGTGTGAAATTCAATTTCGTCGGGATGCAAAGCCAGGGCTTTGGCCTCACCGGTTTGCCAATTTCCTTTAATAAACTGGATAATGCACACCTTATAGCCATGCCCGGCAGCGCGGACAGCCTGGCCGATTGCAGCAGTGGTTTTGCCTTTGCCGTTGCCCGTATTGAGTATTATCAGTCCTTTGTCCCGCATGTTTCCACCTTGGTGAGTAGGATCTTTTTTGTTTTGATTAACTGCCGTAAGAAAGCATCAACAGATACATAAGGTAAGTTATTGTAATATAGCCTAGTGTATGTTCTTCACCTTTTTTTCTGATATTTCGGCAAAGGAAATATCAGCTTCAAATTTGATGTGCTCGAAAAAAATATATTGATATGGCTATACATACTGACAAACATAACAAATGGAAGTTAAGAAATCCCATTTCTAGTTAAACTTAATGGTTAAATCGGGAAACAGGTTTTGCAGGATATATAAATAGTCGGTGAGGAGTAATATTCCAAAAGCGATCATTACAATGCCGCTTATAATGCTTATGAGGTGGATGTATCGTGAAATTTTAGGCATGGCACTTAGAATTGCATTGAAAGCCAGAGATGTAATGAAAAACGGCAGGGCAAGGCCGAAGGAATATACAGTAAGCAGCTTGACACCATAGAAGGCTGAATCGGCTGTGGAAGCATAGAGAAGGATGGAACCCAGTATGGGGCCAACACAGGGTGTCCAACCCGCAGCAAAAGTTACCCCCACAAAGAAGGCGCCAATATAACCGGCCGGTCTGCCCCGCAAATGTGCTCTTCTCTCCATATTCAGGAAAGCGATCTTAAGGATCCCCATAATATAAAGTCCGAAGAGAATGATCAGCAATGCTCCGACACGTCTGATTATATGTTGATAGCTTGCAAGCGTAATGCCTATATATGAAGAGGACGCTCCCAATGCGATGAACACTGTTGAGAATCCCAGGATGAACACCAAAGAATTAAGCATGGTGAGCACCCTGATCCTGCTGTGGTCTCCTCCCGATCGTAAATCATCAAAAGAGATGCCGGTAATAAACGACATATAGGAGGGTATCAGCGGAAAAACACAAGGGGAAAGGAACGTGAAGATCCCGGCAAGAAAAGCTATCGGATAGGAAATATCAGTCATAAGGTAATTATTTCAAAAATACAAAAAAAGTATTTACTCAGTGCCTCTTTTTTTTCGAATGAGGGGATAAATCTTCATTTAAGTCCTCAAAGAATTTTATAGTTCCAACTAAAATATTCCAATTCAGAAAGTATACTATGGAATGAATACACTTGCCTCATTCTTGACACATCTGGCATTAAAAAACATAACAAGCAAAATATGTCGATCAGCATTTCATATCAAATTTTCTACCCTAATCCTCCAATCAAAATTCGGAAAATCGTGCGCTGCTATGGAGGCCTGTTGCTGTCTCAGTTGTTGATCCACGGTTACTAAATAATTTTATAATTTCTATAAGTTATCGATAGATTCCAACTAATATGTAAAAAAAATTTGACATTGTTAATTTTGGCCTGATAACACTAAGTAAAGGTGATATTCCGTGCACCTTCATAGATACCATGCTTCTGTGATTACATACCATTCCTGGTAAATATTAGCAGGTGGTGGTTTTTTATAACATAGCTTGGGATGGAATTGTGACGGTATTTCTTGAAGAAATTGCCAGCCGGGTCAATTTTTCTTCTGAGACCTGATCCCAATCACAGGAAGGGAGGTGCACCATGGGTATATCTCGGCGAGATTTTCTGAAGTACTCCGGTGGAACGGCTATTGCCAGCACGGTTGTTGGCCTATCCCCGGAGGAAGCGGAAGCCAGGGAGCGGGAGAACCGCACCAAGGGCGCACAGGTAACCACAACCATCTGCCCATATTGTGCTGTGGGTTGCGGTATGATCGCCCACAGCAAGGACGGCAAGGTCGTCAATATCGAAGGCGATCCGGACCACCCGGTAAACCGTGGCACCCTTTGTTCTAAAGGGGCGGCCCTTTTTCAGGTAGCCAATAATCCAACACGGGTCACGAAACCCAGGTATCGGGAGGCGGGCGCCAGCGACTGGAAGGAAGTCGAGTGGGACTGGGCCTTTGATGAGATCGCCAAGAGAATAAAGAAAACCCGGGACGAGACCTTTGTCCGGCATAATGTCAAGAACCAGGAGGTCAACCGCTGCGACGGCATCGCCCATGTCGGCAGTGCCGCCCTTGATAATGAGGAGTGCTATGTCCTCCAGAAATGGCTCCGTTCCCTTGGGCTTGTTTATATAGAACACCAGGCCCGTATCTGACACTCTGCAACAGTTGCGGCTCTGGCAGAGTCGTTCGGTCGCGGGGCAATGACGAATCACTGGATTGATATCAGAAACGCAGATGTCATCCTGATTATGGGCAGCAATGCTGCTGAAAACCATCCCATCTCCTTCAAATGGGTAACCGAAGCGAAACAGCGCGGCGCAACCCTCCTCAGCGTTGATCCACGGTTCACCCGGACTTCTGCAAAGGCGGACATATTTGCACCGCTGCGCTCAGGTTCCGATATTCCATTCATCGGCGGCATGATCAACTATATCCTGCAGAATAACCTGCAGCACAATGATTATGTGCGGCTCTATACAAACGGCCCATTTCTCGTCAACAAAGACTTCAAGATGCCGGGAGAACTGGACGGGATTTTCTCCGGGTATGATGCCCAGAAAAGAAAATACGATAAAAAGGCCTGGGCATATCAGAAGGGTGGAGACGGCGTAATCCTGCAAGATCCAACCATGCAGGATCCTTACTGCGTTTTTCAACTGTTGAAGAAACACTATTCCCGCTATGACCCTGACACGGTTTCGGCCATTACCGGCACCCCGAAGGATTTACTTGAAAAGGTCTACCAGGCATACGGCGCCACCGGCAAGCCCGATAAGGTGGCAACCATCATGTACGCCATGGGCTGGACCCAGCATACGGTCGGCACCCAGAATATCAGGGCCATGGCCATTGTGCAGCTCCTGCTTGGCAATATCGGCCGGGCCGGCGGTGGGGTAAATGCCCTTAGAGGCGAGAGCAATGTGCAGGGCTCCACCGATCATTGTCTGCTCTTCCATATCCTGCCGGGATATTTGAAAACTCCCAAAGCCTCGCAGCCTACGCTTAAGGCGTATAATGACAAATATACACCAAAGACAAGTGAGCCGCTCTCTGCAAACTGGTGGGGCAACTATCCCAAATATTCGGTAAGTCTGCTCAAGGCCCATTATGGTGAAAACGGCACCAGGGAAAATGATTTCGGCTACAGTTGGCTGCCCAAGTTGGATGACGGACAGAACGCCTCCTGGCTCATGATTTTCCATGAAATGCTCCAGGGAAAATTCAAGGGCTTCTTCGCCTGGGGCCAGAATCCCACCTGCTCCGGATCCAATGCAGGCAAGGTCCGCAGGGCGCTGGCCAAACTCGACTGGATGGTGAATGTCAACCTGTTTGATAACGAAACCGGCTCTTTCTGGCGCGGCCCTGGTGTGAATTCCGCTGACATCAAGACCGAAGTCTTCTTCCTGCCCTGCTGCGCATCCATGGAAAAGGAAGGCAGTATCACCAACTCCGGGCGCTGGGCGCAGTGGCGCTATAAGGCCCAGGAGCCAAGCGGTCAATCCATGCCGGATTCCGAAATTATCAATGACCTTTTTTACCGGGTGAAATCTCTCTATGAGAATGAAGGCGGAACCTATCCGGATCCGGTGGTAAAGCTGGACTGGAACTATGGCCCGAAAGATGCCGACGGTAAGGTCACGCAGGTGGATACCCACATGATTGCCAAGGAGATAAACGGGTATTTTCTCGAGGACAAGGAGGTTAAAGGGAAACTGTACCGCAAAGGTACCCTGGTCCCGAGTTTTGCCTTTCTGCAGACTGATGGCTCCACTTCCTCGGGCAACTGGCTCTACTGTAATTCCTACACCGAAAAAGGCAACATGATGGCCAGGCGTTCGCAGGAAGATCCGACCGGCGTCGGGCTGTATCCTGAATGGTCCTGGTGCTGGCCGGTGAACCGGAGGATTATTTACAACCGCGCTTCAGTGGACGAATTCGGTAAGCCATGGGATCCTGCCAGACCGGTGATCCAATGGAACGGCACCAAATGGGTAGGGGATGTTCCTGACGGCGGCTGGCCACCTTTAAAGAACCCTGATGGCACGGCCAATCCGAAGAGCAAAAAGGCCTTTATCATGAAGCCTGTTGGTGTGGCCCATATATTTGGCCCCGGCCGTAATGACGGTCCATTTCCAGAGCATTATGAGCCGCTTGAGTGCCCGATTCAGGAGAATCCTTTGAGCAAGGCGCACAGGATAAATCCAACTGCCAAACTGTTCTATGAAGAGGGCAAGACTCCTGAAGACATCTTTTATTCATGTGATATCAGGTATCCCTTTGTGGCCACTACCTACAGGCTAACAGAACACTGGCAGACTGGGGTTTTGACCAGGCATCAGCCGTGGCTGCTGGAGATGATGCCCCAGGTTTTTGTGGAAATGAGCAAGGAACTTGCTGCTGACCTGGGTATCAAAAATGGTGAAAAAGTCAAGGTGACATCCGGACGTGGAGAGCTCTGGGCCATAGCTACAGTCACGAGCAGATTCAAGCCTTTTAAGGTTATGGGCTCGACCGTTCATCAGGTAGGCTTGCCATGGTGCTTTGGCTGGCAGTTCCCGGTGGACGGTAGCGGCGGAGACAGTGCAAACCTCCTAACACCAACCATTGGCGACGCCAACACCATGATCCCTGAAACCAAGGCGTTCATGGTTAACGTCGAGAAAATATAGGGGGAAGAGATATGTCAAAAGCAGTATTGATCGATCTGACGCGTTGTATCGGTTGCCGTGGTTGCCAGATAGCCTGCAAGGAATGGAATGAACGCAAGGCAAGAAGGACCAGCTTTCATGGCGATTATACCAATCCCACGGCATTAAATTCGGATTGTTACACCCATATTCGGTTTCATGAGCAGGAGAAAAATGGGGTGCCGGTCTGGAGTTTCGTAAAAAATCAGTGTCTGCATTGCAAGGAGCCAGCCTGTGTATCAGTCTGTCCGGTAACCGCACTCAAAAAGACGGAAGCCGGGCCTGTAGTTTACAGGTATGATCGCTGTATCGGCTGCCGGTACTGCATGGTTGCCTGTCCATTTCATATACCAAAATATGAATGGGAATCAGCCCTGCCATGGGTACAGAAATGCAGCTTCTGCTCCGAACGCATTAAGGACGGCATGATACCGGCCTGCATCAAAGTCTGCCCCACCGGCACCATGTTTTATGAGGAATACGACAAGGTGGTGGCGGAAGCAAAAAACAGGCTCAACAGAAGTCCTGCAAAATATGTCAAGCATATCTATGGTCTGGAAGAGGCCGGGGGCACCTCCTGGATGTATATCTCCGGTGTTCCTTTTGAAGACCTGGGTTTCAAGATGAATATCCCAGTTGCGCCATTGCCGGATCTTACCTGGGAGTATGTTTCCCATGTCCTGCCGTTGTTCGGTATTACTTTTGTGGCCGGCCTGGGAGCCTGGGTGATAACCCGTCGCCATGCAAATATGAACAAGGAGGGCTAATCATGAATGATACCAAAGAAATAAAAATGATGACGCCGTTCACTATGGTATTGCTTCTCGCTATGGCTCTGGGTTTTGTAGTGGCGATTTACCGTCTGGTTAATGGTTTAGGGGCGGCAACCAATCTCAACGATGATTTTCCGTGGGGGCTGTGGATAGGCTTTGACCTGCTCGGCGGGGTGGCCATGGCGGCCGGCGGCTTTATTATTGCCGGCACGGTCTACCTCCTGAACTGGAAGAAATACAAACCCATAGTGAGACCAGCGGTGCTGACTGCCTTTCTTGGCTATTTGATGGCTGTTATTTCCCTCTTTTTTGACCTGGGCCAGCCCCATCGGATATGGCATCCGGCCTTTATGTGGCAGTATCATTCGGTCATGTGGATTGTGGCCATGCATGTCATGTTTTATACCACGACGCTGGCCGTAGAATTTTCTCCCATGGTGTTTGAACGGTTGAAAATGCATGGCCTGTTAAAATTCATCAATGGCATTATGATGGGAGTTGTGCTGTTCGGCGTAATGCTTTCCGTCCTGCACCAATCATCCTTGGGAGCGCTCTATCTGATTGTGGCGGAAAAGCTGTCTCCTCTCTGGTACAACTCTCTCATCCCGTATTTTTTCCTGGTATCTGCTGTGGCCATGGGCCTCAATATGGTGAGTCTGGAATCAATTATCAGCTCCAAGGCCTTTAAACATAAGCCACATATGGATATCCTGCAGGGCCTGGCCAGAGGTTCGATAATTACCCTTGGTCTGTATCTGATTATGAAAGTGATCTACCTCTTGCAAGGACCGGGGTTTGCGGCAATCTTTAACGGCAGCATGGAAGCAAACCTCTATCTCTTGGAGGTTGGAGGCGGTGTGGTTGTCCCGCTTGTCCTGTTGCTGGGAACGAATGTAAAACAGGGTGTCAATGGTTTGCTGACCGTGAATATCCTTGTTGTTGCAGGTGTACTCCTGAACCGCATGAACATTGCAGTCTTCGGCTTGTACGGATACGGCAAGTCCATGGGGGGAAGCTATTTTCCTTCTGTTATGGAATTCCTGCTGACTCTGGCCATTGTCGCACTGGGGATCTTCCTCTTTAAGGTTGCGGCAAAATACCTTGCCCTTTTTCCGGAAGCGGAAATGCAGACCTGATCAGAAAAACATGAGATGAGACGGGACATGGCTCACCATGTCCTGTTCTGTTTTCCTTAGTTACACCTTGATTGCAAAGAGGTCCTGATATGCGCAGCATGCTTGTCTTTGTCGTTTTCTTTTTTGCCTTTGCAGCGCTCGGAATTGCTGCAAGTATAGAGCGGTTTGATGTTCCTTTGGGGAATTCCCCCCAGCGCGGCCCGAAGGATGCGCCGATCACCATGATAGAATTTCTTGACTTTCAATGACCGCATTGTACGGCGGCCGGTCCGACCGTCCATAGGCTCATGGAGGAATATAAGGGCAAGATACGACTTATTCTGAAAAATTATCCGTATAAGTACCGCGACTACTCACATATTGCCGCCGAGGCTTTATTGGCGGCAGGAGACCAGGGAAAATACTGGGAGATGCACGATATGATGCTTGCCCGCTCCCCCAAGCTCGATCGTGAAAGCCTCATCGCATATGCTGGAGAACTGGGTCTGAACATTAAGCGGTTCAGCCGTGATCTTGATGCCATGAAACATAAGGAGCTTATTGAAAAAGACAAGGAGCTTGCGGTTTCCTTGGATCTGTATAACACACCGACCTTTTTCATAAACGGCCGCAAGGTCATCGGCAACCGACCGTATGAGTATATGAGAAAAATTATTGCGGAGGAGTTGCAGCATGCCGAAAAATAGTTCTGTTCTCGCATTCGTTATAGCTTTCTTGCTTTGGGCGTTTTTCGTTTTGCCCACCACTGGTCTGGCAGGACATCTGCAACCTTTCAAAGGCGTGCCGGTATGGCACAAGAACCCGACAACTCCGGCAAAAGTGGAGTTGGGCAAAAAACTTTTTTTTGACCGACGACTCTCAGGAGACGGGACCATGAGTTGTGTTACCTGTCACATGCCTGAAATGGGCTTTTCCGATGGCCAGTCTATTTCATTGAGTTATCCAACCACAAAAAACTGGAGAAACTCACCCACCCTGATCAATGTGGTCTTCAGCAAATATTTATTCCACGATGGCCGGGTCGAAAGCCTCGAGGATCAAGCCCTCTTCCCCATGATGTCCTCATTTGAAATGAATCAGAACCTGGATTTTCTTGAAGAGGAGATCCGCTCTGTGCCCGAATACGTAACGGAGTTCAGAAAGGTGTTTGGCACCGATGATATCACCCGGGAAAGGATTGCCATGGCCATCGCCGCTTTTGAGCGAACATTGATTTCAAGAAACGCCCCCATTGATCTGTATCTGGCAGGTGAAAAGGATGCCTTGTCGTCCTCCGCCAGAAAGGGTCTTGAGATATTTACCGGTAAGGGCAAATGTTCCGAGTGCCATTTTGGTGTCAATCTGATTGATGATAAATTCCATGCCCTCAACGTTCCTGAAAATCCCGACTTTCAGGCTGACCCCCGGGTAGCGGCAACGCGGCGATTTGTAGCAAAGCTCAATCATTTCGACGGCTACAGAACTCTGGCAGAGGATCCGGGCCGCTATTTGATCACCAAAGATGACAAGGACTGGCGGGCTTTCAAGACTCCTACCCTGCGGGATATTTCAAAAACCGCGCCCTATATGCATAATGGCATTTTTGCAACCCTGGAGGAGGTTATTGAATTTTTTGACCTGGGCGGCGGAGAAGCCAATACGGCAATTAAACCACTCGGATTGAAGGCGGATGAAAAGGATGCCCTGAAGGCCTTTCTTGTCGAGGCCCTGGCCGGAGAGGACATCGTGTTGCAATACCCCCAGGTCCCGTAAAAAGTAGTATTGATTTGCTATCAATTTTTATATCTTCATAAATTACCATCATTTCTCAGCTACCTAAACGTTACGAAGCATAATCTGTTGACTTTTGGCATGTCTGTCATTTCGAACGAACGTGAGAAATCTTTTCCCGGGACAATGAGATTTCTCGCTGTGCTCGAAATGACAAGGAGTTCACAAAGGTAACTGCTTGAAAGTATAGAGTTTTACTCTGTGCACTCTGTGTCCTCTGTGGGACAAAAAGACTTTTTTAGATTTCATTAGGTTTGAGTGCTGGCAATTTTAGAAAATCTTCGCTAATAATGAGAGACCGCAAGGTAATGAGCCACTAAATACATTTCATTTTACGGCACAATAAGGAGAAGGAAAAATCATGTCGCAGTATCCAGAGAATTATAATTGGCTAATGGCAAAATTCAGCAACGTCCTGAAAGCACATCAGGAGTTAGGCAAGAATCTGCATGACGCCGGTCCCCTTGGCGAAAAGGAAGCACAGCTCATTCAACTGGCCGCTGCCGCCGCGGTGCGTTCACAAGGGGCGGTGCATTCCCATTGCAAGAGGGCGCTTGCCGCCGGGGCTACACCCAATGAAATTTATCACGCCATTGTTCTCCTCACCAGTACGATTGGATTTCCAACCGTAGCCGCTGCTCTTTCCTGGGCAAAGGAATTAATAGAAAAATAAATAGCAGTCGGTATGGAGACAGGCGTATCTCGGCAGCTTGATTATGGCAGAAATTGTTGCCAACCTGGAAGAGCGGAACCACAAGGACGACAATGGAGGTTGTTGCGAGTTGAAGATCAGGTCATTTTTGCTTGGTGAAAAGGATGTGCTGATCAAAGAGCATTTGCTGCGTGCAGCAAAGGACGGCCGGGTGAGCTGTGCCGGAGCATTGGCCATTGCCAGGGAACTTGCCGTTCCTGCCCATGATGTTGGCAGGGTGGCTGATGCCATAAATATCAGGATAGCAAAATGCCAACTTGGATGTTTTTGAAATGTATAGAGGGACAGTTGTTGACCGGAAATCATGTAACAAGGGACAGAAGTCTGTCCCCCGAAAACCGTTAATGGATGCAACGAGCAAAACCGTAATTTTCCGGGCAAAAGGAGGGCGGGTTGAGGAACTGCTTGATGAAGTTGCGGCAGAATCTGCCTTTACCCTGTATGTGAATGATGAGGTCTTGGTTTCGCTTCTCTGCACCCCAACCGAGCTTGACACTATGGCGGTCGGCTTTCTGCTGTCGGAAGGAATCCTGCGGGAACGCCAAGCACTTCTGGCCCTTGACGTGGACGAAACAAACGCGTCGGTCTATGTAAAACTTGCCAAGCTGCCGGATAACTGGGACCAAATATTTCATAAAAAGACGATTACCTCAGGATGTGGCCAGGGAGTGACCTTCACCGACAGCCGCAGCCTCCAAGATCTGGCCATGAACCGCTCCCCGTTGCTTTTAGAGGCAGAGACCATACGAGCGCTGCTGCGGGAATTTCGGAATATATCCGACCTCTATTTACGCACCGGCGGTGTACACTCCGCTGCTCTTGCCGACAAAGATCAAATAGTGTTGTTCTCTGAGGACATCGGCCGGCACAATGCGGTGGACAAACTCATCGGCAAGGCTTTTCTGGCAGGAGTGTCTCTTGATGACAAGGTTCTCCTGTCGAGCGGCAGAATATCAGGAGAAATCATGACCAAGGTTATACGGAACCGGATACCGGTTCTAGTCAGCCGCACCGCGCCGACATGCATGTCGATCTCCTATGCCGAGAACCACGGCGTGACCCTTATTGGCTTTGCCCGCGGCAAAAAAATGAATATATACACCCATCCTTTACGGATCCGGTTTGCTGGAAATCCCGGAGCAGAAGAGAAAATGAAATAGTGAGGTATTTGGTTACTAATTATGAGTATACCAACGTATCCATGAAAACATCATCCCGCACTGTTGATATGCTGGGCCGGTCAGATATCGTCTCGTTATCTGAGGCGTTGCAGCTCATGGAGATGCATTATCCTCCCCCTGTATCGGCAGAGGAAAGACACCCCCTGGCACAGGCTTGTGGCCGCGTAACATCGCAAGAAATCCGTTCACCGGAAAACCTGCCTGCCTACCCCCGCGCAACAATGGATGGATTTGCAGTCAGGGCAGCTGATACTTTCGGCGCCTCGGAAAAGTTGCCTGCGTATCTTGAAGTTACCGGGGAGGTAAGTATGGGCGAGTTTCCTGTGGCGGGGCCGGATTCTGGCGCCTGTTTCCGGATAGCAACCGGAGGGGTTCTACCGCCTTCCACAAATGCGGTTGTCATGCTTGAGCATACCATAAACGTGGATGAAAGGATGATAGAAATTGTGCGGCCTGTAGCCACAGGTGGGAATATGATTGCTGTGGGTGAAGATGTGCAAAAGGGTGATGCTGTGCTTCCGGCAGGACATCGATTGCGTCCGCAGGACCTTGGTTTGCTGGCCGGATTGGGCATCGTGGCGGTTCCGGTTACCCGGCAGGTGAAGGTCGGCATAATTTCGACGGGGGACGAGATTGTCCCTATTGAAGAAACACCTCTGCCGGGTAAGATCCGTGATATGAATGCAGTAAACCTTGCCGCTTTGGCAAGCAACGCCGGTGCTATCCCGCAAAATTACGGCATTGTGATTGATGATGCAGAACAATTTTTGTCACTGCTGCGAACAGCCATCAATGAAAATGATCTGGTACTTTTTTCAGGCAGCAGCTCGGTTGGCGCCCGTGATAAGCGATCAAACCGGGCAAACCGGTTATCATCGCCTCCATTGAGAATAAACTGATATTCGGGCTCCCGGGGCATCCGGTATCGGCTGCCATGTCTTTTGAACTGTTTGTGCGGCCTACCATATACCACCTTGCCGGATTGGCAGAAATCGGTTTGCCTGAAAAACGTACAATTACAGCCCGGCTTATGAGAAATTTGAATTCAACAGCCGGGCGCCGGGATTTTATCCGGGTGGAAATTCGTGCAGCAACGGATGGTGGTCTGTTCGAGGCGCATCCGGTGCTTGGTAAGTCGGGAGCGCTCTCCACCATGGTGAAAGCCCACGGCTATATCATAATTGATGAAAAACAGCAGGGACTTTTACAGGGTGAAACGATTGAGGTGCTGCTTTTTGATTAACAGAATGTCCGCAATGGTTTCATTGCCTGAACATGCATAGCGAAGTGCATTCCCCGCAGCTTGTCGTAATGAAGTGGAGATCCCGTTTTTGCGGGGCTGCGGGGTAAAAGAGTGAATGTAATATGGTCAAAAATTCCTTACATACGGAGATTCCCCGTGGGTTACGCTTCGCGTTCGCAAGCGGCCACGGGGAGCTTCAATTTTTCTCCCGGATACCTACCTTCATAGCTCAAATACCAGGTACGCATGAATAAACGATCCATTTATGTCGACAACATACCGCTCGATGAGGCCCTCGCCTTATGGGAGAGCCGTCTAGCCGCCCATGGTTGTCTTACTCCTCTCCCGGCCGAGGAGATTGCCGTAGATGAAGCACTGGGCAGGATTACCGCAACTCCAGTATTCGCAGCGCACTCGTCGCCATTCTATAATGCTGCTGCCATGGATGGGATTGCGGTCCGATTCCGTGACACGGTTGGCGCCAGTGAAACGAATCCGCTGCATCTTCCGGAGCACCACCAATTTGAGTATGTCAATACCGGGAATGCCATGCCCCCCGGCTTTGATGCCGTGATAATGATTGAAGATGTGCAGCCGATGGCTGATAAGCGGATTGAGATTATTTCTCCGGTTACACCATGGCAACATGTGAGGACCATAGGCGAAGATATCGTTGCCACCGAACTCATCCTGCCCAGCGGCCATAGAATCAGACCCATCGACCAGGGCGCCATGCTGGCTGCCGGTATAAATCAGGTTCAGGTTCGGCGTCGACCGAAGGTATTGGTCATACCTACCGGTAATGAACTTGTGCAACCCGGTGAACCTCTGAAACCAGGAAATATAATTGAATTTAACGGCCGAATTCTGACCGGTTACTTAAAGGAATGGGGAGCTGTTGCCATTCGGGGGGGCATCGTGCATGATGAGCGCGACAGCCTCAAGGCAGCAATCGAAGGTGGCGTGAAAGAGCAGGATATGGTGATCATCAATGCCGGTGCTTCTGCCGGGTCAAAAGACCATACTGCCCAGGTGCTGCAGGAGCTGGGCGAAGTCATTGTCCATGGCGTCAATATCAAACCGGGAAAACCCGTCATTCTCGCCGTGGTGGCAGGAAAACCCGTAATCGGTCTGCCTGGTTATCCTGTCTCTGCCATTGTCACGATGCGTCTCTTTGTCCGTAAACTTATCAGTGAGTTCCTCGGCATTGATCTTGAACCCGCGAACTTCCTCCAGGCCACCTTATCACGACCGCTTGCCTCAAAATTGGGGGTGGAGGATTTTGTCCGGGTAAAAATCGGTCGTGTAGGTGATAATTTGATGGCTACCCCTGCAGGTCGTGGAGCCGGCGCTGTCATGTCTTTTGCTCAGGCTGACGCGATACTGCAGGTTCCCGCAGGAAGTGAAGGCATTGGCGCCGGAGAGACAGTCGATGTGGAGCTTTTACGGGATGCAAAGGAAATCGATAATACCCTGGTGTTTATTGGCAGCCATGACAATACGTTGGATGTGCTGGCCAACCTGCTTCATCGGCAACGCCCGGTCTGCCGACTGTCTTCAGCCCACGTCGGCAGCATGGGAGGCATCCTGGCTGTGAAAAGAGGGGAGGCCCACGTCGCAGGCACTCACCTCTTAGACGCAGAAACAGGGGAGTACAATATAGCCTTTATAAAGAGGTTTCTTGATGGTCTCCCTCTCCTGCTGGTGAACCTTGCCTATCGTCAACAGGGGCTTCTGGTCCTGAAAGGGAATCCACGCGATATTCGAGACTTCAGTGACCTGGCCAGACCGGATGTGCGGTTCATCAACAGGCAGCGGGGCGCCGGCACCCGACTTTTGACTGATATGCGGCTGCAGGAGCTTGGTATCTCTCCGGGAGATATTAACGGCTATGATCATGAGGAGTATACCCATATGAATGTGGCATCTGCAGTTGCCGGCGGCAGTGCAGATACGGGATTGGCAATTCTTGCTGCGGCGGTCGCACTGGATTTGGATTTTATTCCGGTTGCGGAAGAGCGATACGACCTCATTGTGCCGAAATCCTATGGAGAAGACGTCAAGGTGCAGATGCTCCTTGATATCATCTGCAATAGTGGCGAATTCCGTGAGACGGTTAATAGGCTTGGTGGTTATGACTTGCGGGCGTGTGGTACAGTCATTTATGAACAGTGAGCAATGAACAATGAGCCATGAGCTTTGACCTTTTACCCATGCTTATCGATTCCTTTGGAAGAACAGTAAACTATCTGCGAATTTCACTTACCGACAAGTGCAATTATCGCTGCACTTACTGCAAGACAGGCGAAGGTGTTTCGCTTAAATCCTATAAGGATATCTTGCGCTACGAGGAAATTGAAAGAATTGTGCAGGCAGCAGCGGCGCTGGGGATTAACAAGATACGGCTGACAGGCGGTGAGCCACTGGTCAAGAAGAATGTTGTCCATCTTGTCGAAAGGATAGGCACAATTGGTGAGCTTGCAGAAATCAACATGACGACAAACGGTTCGCTGTTAACCACATCCATGGCCCGCGCTCTGAAGCAGGCGGGATTGACCAGGATCAATATTTCCCTCGACACCCTGGATAGAGATAAATTCACTCAGCTTACCAGAGGAGGCAATATTGACGACGTTCTCAATGGGATATTTGCTGCCAAGGATGCTAATTTAGAGCCGGTTAAGATCAATATGGTGATATTTCACGACACTACCCCTGATGAGATTGCCGCCCTCCGTTCGTTTTGCGACCAGCACCAACTTAAGCTGCAGACCATCAAACATTTTTCCCTCTATGAGCTGAAAGATCCGGCCGGGGCGTTGACAGCAGACAGGCCACCAAAGTGTCAGGATTGCAACAGGTTACGAATCACGGCTGATGGTTTTATCAAGCCCTGTCTTTTTTCCAGTGATGAAATAAAGATTGATCTCGCCAATATCAAGGATTCCATAAGGAAGGCGGTTATGGCCAAACCTGAGAGTGGCCGCAGTTGCAAGAACAGGACAATGTGTCAAATCGGAGGTTAAGGGGATGATTTCAGATAAAGTGCCTAAAGTTCGAAGTGCCTAAAGTGCCTAAAGTTATGGTACTTTTCTGATCAGACTATTTTCAGCGCTCCCCTTGAGGGATATAAATCTTTTAACTTTAGGCACTAATTTTACACCAGTATTTTTTACGTCGACTGAAAATCTATTGATATGAGGCTTTTTGAATTGAAATGATGAAGTGTGAAGTGTGAAGTGTGAAGAGTGAAGAGGGAATTGAACATGGAAAGGAGGAAGATTATGATGAAGTCGAGGCTGATTGTGGTTTTAGCGCTCAGTTTCATTATGTCTTCTACTTCCCCGTGCTGGTCCGCATCAATCCGTTGCGCTTCCACAACCAGTACGCAGAATTCCGGCCTGTTTGATTATCTGCTGCCCATATTTGCAAAAGAGAGCGGTATTGAAGTCCAGGTTGTCGCGGTGGGCACGGGCGCGGCTCTCCGACTCGGCAAGAATGGCGATGTTGATATGGTTCTGGTGCATGCCAGAGATACCGAGTTGAAGATGATGGCAGCAGGCTGGTTTGTTGACCGTTTTGATGTGATGTACAACGATTTTATCATCGTGGGGCCGCCGGCTGATTCTGCTGCCGTGGGCAGTTCCGACATCGTGGCGGAATGTTTTACAAAAATCAGGAACACGCAGTCTTTGTTTGTCTCCAGGGGAGATGACTCCGGCACCCATAAAAAGGAAGTAGCTCTCTGGAATGAAAGCGGCTTCAGGCCTGATCCCGGCCGCCACAACTGGTATCTGTCGGTGGGGCAGGGAATGGCCAAGACGTTGCGGGTGGCAGCGGAAAAAAAGGCCTATACCCTCACGGACAGGGGAACCTGGCTCGCCTTAAAGGATAAGGAAAAGCTCGATCTCACGATTATTTTCCAGGGCGATCCCCTCCTCTTTAATCAGTATGGGGCCATGGCGGTTAATCCGGCCAAACATCCGCATGCACAATACAAAGACGCCATGGTTTTTGTGCGCTGGCTTATCTCGGATGCGGGCCAGCAGGTGATCGGCTCCTTTAAAGATGCACGGGGCAATAAACTCTTTATTCCGAACGCGCGGTAAGTTGATGCTCCAGCAGGCCTTTGCCAAAGCATTTTCTCTCATCCTCCATCTTGACCACAATCTCCTGGAGATCGTCTTGCTCAGTTTCAAAGTTTCCGGGACTGCCATCATAATCGCTGCAGTATTCGGTCTTGGCATTACTACCTGTATTGAACTGTATCGGCCCCCGGGCCGGGGGATTCTGGTCACCATCCTGAATACCTTCACCGGCCTGCCGCCGGTGGTCGTTGGCTTTGTTCTCTATATTTTCCTCTCCAGAAGCGGCCCCCTTGGTTTTCTGAACCTCCTCTATACACCCGCCGCCATGATCATTGCCCAGACCATTCTCGCCACCCCCATTGTTGCTGCGGTAAGCCATGCCGCCATTAGCTCAACAGGTTCGTCAGTGCGGCTGACTGCCATGTGCCTTGGAGCCACTCACATGCAGGCCATGATAGCCTTGCTCAGGGATGCCAGGTATTCGATCATCGCTTCCATTGCCACGGCATTCGGCAGGGTGATGGCTGAGGTCGGGGCCGTTCTTGTGGTGGGCGGCAATATTGCCCATCATACCCGGGTAATGACCACTGCCATTGCCCTAGAGGCGGATAGGGGTGATTTCGAGCTTGCTATAGCCCTGGGCATGATCCTGTTGACCCTCTCATTCCTGGTGAATGCGGTTTTTTATATTGCGCAGCGTAAGGGATTGAAGCGATGAAGGAAGTGCATGCCAAGGTCAAGAAATATTATGAAGGGAGGTCTGTGCTGGACCTGGATATACGGTTTGAGCCCGGCCTGCTCTATGCGATTCTCGGTCCCAACGGCAGCGGTAAATCAACCCTGCTGCGTATTCTCTCGCAGGTGGAACCGCCTGATGCGGGAGCGGTGGAGTTCCGCAATGGCAGCGAACTTCTGGCAAGGGACCTGAAGCTGCGCCGCCGCATCGTGCTTGTACCTGACCGCAAGGGGTTATTCAACGATACTGTGATGCATAACGTCACCTATGGTTTGAAGATTAGAAAAGTGGGGCGGAATAGGGTTGAAGAGGCTGCAGAAAGAGCGATCCGGGCGGTCGGCCTCTGGGACCTCAAGAAGACCAATGCCTTGCGCCTGTCAAACGGAGAAGCACAACGTTTATGTCTGGCAATGGCCCTGGCCGTTGATCCTGAATTCGTTTTGCTCGATGAGCCCACCGCTTCATTGGATCCGGAGAATGCCGCCATCGTTGAGGAGATAATCCAAGGCATGAAACAGCAGACGAAACTGGTACTTCTTGTCACCCATAATATTTTTCAGGCCAAGAGACTTGCGGACAGGGTTGTGTTGTTGTTCCAGGGCAAAGTGGCGGAGATGGCGCCAACAACCAGCTTTTTTAAAAACCCGGAGTCTGATCTCGCCAAACGATATATATCAGGGGAAATGATTTACTGATCGTGAATTTGCCTCGGTTATAATGGCCAGATCCAATCATATGTTATAATCCGTGCAGCCAAGCCTTTCATTTGGTGGCATCTCTTGGCAACAATTAAAATTATTCCCTCCTTCCAGCTCTTTCCACAATAATTACTTATGACTGGCAATATAAGTCATTAATATGTTATGGTTTTTGAAAAATTCTGAGAGTTGGCGTCATTCAAAACCTTTGAATACAAACATCCCCCCTGAAATTTACAAATAATCTCAAAATCTGAATATGAATTTAAAGTATACGTATCATTTCCTAACTATTTTTTTACATAAATATCTTGACAAGTGATATCGCACTTGATTCAAGAAAAGTATGCGAGAAGATTAATCCGATAAAGCCAAACCGCCTGAAAAGGCGGGACGGAAAGTGGCGGGTCTTAGAAACAAGATGGCCGAGCTGCCGAAGGATAAACCTTTGGTAGGCTCGGTCTTTTTTTTGAGAAAGGAGGTGATATCTAACGGCCCGAGTTGAGCGGAATTGGGTGCTGATGGAGCAGGAGCCAGTTTCTGCGGGGCCAGTGCACAATGTCCGTTCCAACGACTTGATGGCGGTCGCGAATCAGCGGGACGCCTTCAAAACAGGAGAATAAAATGTAAACGAAAATTTCCCAAGAGAGCGTTACTGCAAGAAGTATATCAAATGGAGGGGCATCATGATGAGGAAAAATAGAGTAGTGGTTGTTATTTTAGGGATTATCTTCCTCTTTTCGGCTGGATTTATCCATGCTGCTGATAAAGTTCAGCCTAAAATACATGGAAAGACTTATGGCGAGTGGTCTGCATTATGGATGCAATGGTTGGAATCACAAGGATTCGCGCCGGTGGGGGAGCAAGGCGATGTCGATTGCAGCTTGGGGCAAAAAGGGCCTGTCTGGTTTCTTGCTGGAACAGGAGGTGGTACAGCAGAGCGCAGATGTGTAGTATCCACAGGAAAGGATCTCTTCTTTCCTCTTGTGAACGCATGGTTTAATAATTTGCCTGACGAAGATACTTGCGCAAATGGCCCGCTAGGGGGCCCGTGCACAGAGGAAGAGAAGCGAGAAATCTTAGATGGTATCATGAGCGACAACATACCTGGCATTCGTGCTTGCAACCTGGATGTTACTGTTGATGGGGTTCCGGCTTTATACTCCACTTTCGCAATCGCTCGAACCCAATCGCCAACCTTCCTGTTTCAAGGAGATGAGGAGGCAGTGGCTGATGGGTTTTGGGTTATGCTGCATCTATCTGAAGGCGATCATGAGCTCCATTTTAAAGGGGCGATATGTGAAATAGACACTAACATTCAAATATTCTCGGTAGATGTTGTATACGAATTATCAGTAGAATAATATGACTACGAATAAAAGTGTATCAACAGGTAGTACCAATGACAAACCATTTCAGCAACTCGGGCCGCATAACCTACTGCAAGCCCAAGGCAAAGCGGTGGGTTATGTGTGTTGTAACTTTCAGCTGCGATGCCTCCATTTTCTCTTATTCCTTCGACGTAGTTATAATTGGCAATGTGAACCTTTAACATGTTATGGTTCCTAATAATTAAAGAGATTTGGCATAAGTTGATGCGTGCGAGGACGTATATTCAAGCCAAAGAGCCCGGTAGATTTTTTGTATATCATTAAAAAATACTTGATATACAGATCTATGGAATAATTTGACCTATAGTTATGAAATATGTAATTCAGACTATTTCTTTCGTATACTTATGTTTTGTTCTCTCAAGCCCTATTGGATGTACCGAAAGCAAGAGCAAAACAGCTCAGGAGACATTACTTAAACCTAACAAGATCGAAAGAGAGAGTTTGCCCATCAAGATTGAAGATTCAACATGGCAAATCTTCGAAGATGTTCAAAGTGTCGAATATTTAGAGATAGAATATGATTATACTAGGAAAAACGGAAGTGTTTCTGAAAATGTATCTGCACAATACTGGGTTTTACCAAGTGAATATAGACATGGGATATCGATATATACAAAAAATGTAGAAGAAAGTGTATTGATCCACGAGGCTCTGCACGCAAAGTTAATGGTGCTTGGCTATCCATTTTTCTATAGAGTAAGGTTTCCAGAGCATAAGTCCATAGCAAATCTAGAAAATGAAATACAGCATTTTATAATTTCCAAAGCGATGAGCACTATCGGTGTTGATTCTAAAAAAAATGATATAGCAAGTTGGATAACGGGTGCCAAAATTATGGACTTAGAAATTAGTAAAATACCATCAAGTGCACCAAAATATGTTCTTAACCTAATGGGAGCAACGTCCACTCTTGCTGGATTAAATCGAGGCATAACAAATGAAGAGATATTAGGCAGGTTACCACAACGTTTGCAGGGCGGTTTTCCGTTAGGAGTGAATATATACAATAAATTATTGGAAACTAAGATGTTGGATATGGAAGATAATTTTAGATTTCACATATGGTTAGCATTAGTTCTTGATTTATCATCAAAAGATACAGTCATTGGGAGGATAGACTTTAAGAATCGTAATAGAAAATTCTATGATCCGAGAGATGGCAAGTTGCTTGAAATCAAAAGATAGGTCTACCAAAATGAAAACTGGGACAGATTTATTTATCCATGTTGAAGAAATCCAGGATCAATCATTGATTATGAAATAAGTAGTATAGCTACACAATGTTGGCATCAGTTGAAAACTTGCGGGGACATTTGCTCAAACCAAGCAGCCCGACAGATTTCTGTATATCATTAAAAAATACCTGATATACGGATCTGTAGAATAACTTGATGGCCCCCAAAAAACGGGGGCCATCGGGGCCGGATAAGGAGCGCGCCTAAAAGAAGCGTGGTGGTCATGCACCGCCATGGCCATCAACGCGGATTGAGCAGACGCAAAGTGCGCGCTCCTCATCCGGCCCCGTTATGCATCCAATTAATGATATTTTTTCAAAGCTTAGGAGGTCGTAGAAATGAAAAAGGCAATTTTTTGTTTTCTTGCCGCGCTTTTTTTGTGCCTCAGTGGGTGTGCCACGACTAAGACACAAGATATGTTAAATTCACGCCTGAATAAAATGAATTACGAAGAGGCGCTTCAAAGATTCGGCCCACCCTCTCAATGTGCAGACTCAGGATCAACAAAAGTATGCATTTGGAATTATGGTGGAGGAGGTTCAGTGATTATGCCAGTAGGTAATATGGCTATGGCTGTTCCAGTGCAGGGGCGTACAGCTCGCCTCACTTTTACAAATGGTGTGCTTACCTATTGGCAATTATCTGGAAATTGGAAATAACTTATTTCCTATAAAAGATTTGTATTCGGTTAGATAAATGGGAAAGGCCAATGAGCGAAGCATTGTTGCCAGAGAAGAATGACAGGCTTTTTCAAGCTAGAAATAATAGCTCGGGAGCATTATTTCTGGTAATTCAACAACGTTTACGGCCTACGCCTTTTCATACAAGTCGGTAACGGACAGTATAGCTACAAAGTACTTGGAGGCACCTGATAGTAGCGTTCAACTAAAACTTCCTGCTATCCATCAACAGCCCTGATACCCACCAGGCCCTTTTCCTTTCCAGGTTTAATCAAAACTTGCCTTGCGCTTTCATCAACGCCAACTGCTTGCTTTTTTAACAAAAAAATGACACAATTTTTCAGCAAATAATGCAGCTGCATAATTAATAAGTTGGGCTCGAAACTTCATATAAATTTTATCCAATGACTACAATTTATTGGAAATGCTCCGAATGTGATCAG